>CAYFEZ010000075.1:0-7065 GCA_964342215.1 uncultured Dehalococcoidales bacterium
CTTCGCCCCTTCATCGCCTTGATTTCCCCAGCAGCGGAACTAGCCGAAACTTCATCTATATCACTTACCACAACTGTAGTACCGACCTCAGCTAATTTTAAGGCGATAGCCCGTCCTATACCCCGACCACCACCCGTAACCAAAGCTACCCGACCAGAGAGATCCATTTCAACATACTCCTGACAAACAACCTTTAATTCTTAATAGCGTTTACATCGCCAATATTAATCGTTACAACATCTCTGTTTATTCGTCTAATGAGACCACTAAGTACCTTTCCTGGTCCTATCTCAAAAAATGTAGACACTCCATCATTTACCATAAACTCAATAGTTGATTGCCACTGAATACAATTACAGAGTTGAGAAACCAACTCCTCTTTAATCGACTCGACCATAGTCATCGGTTGAGCCGTAGTGTTAGCTATAACCGAAACAATCGGTTCACTGAAGGAAAGAGCTGCTATAATTTCAGACATACCATTAACCGCCGGCTGCATAAGTGGTGTGTGGAAAGCGCCACCTACCGGTAAGGGTATGGTACGGATTGCACCCCTAGCTGCAGCCAAATCAGCAGCCCTAGTTAAGTTATTCCTCCCCCCACTGATTACAATTTGCCCTGGACAATTAATATTAGCAATCCAGGTGTCAGACTCCTTACACACCTCAGCAAGTTCAGATTTATCAAGCCCAATTATTGCTAACATGCCTCCCGGTTCCTTTAGGCCTGCTTCATACATCAGCCGTCCCCTCTCCCGTGTTAGACAGACCGTAGTGGAAAAATCCAATACATTGGCTGCGGCGAGTGCCGTATACTCACCCAAGCTATGTCCAGCCATAAAAGACGGAGATGGCAACCCACCACCACCATTGACCTCACGGATAGCCATCAAGCAAGCAAAGCTGACGGTAAATATCGCTGGTTGGGCATTGATAGTCTGGCGTAGCTCATCCTCTGGTCCCTCAAAGCATAATTCAGACAGCGCAAATCCTACAGCCTTATCAGCTTGCTTAAAGACAGCCTTAGCTGAATCAGAATTATCATAAAGATCTCGCCCCATACCCACCCATTGCGAGCCCTGTCCCGGAAATACATAAGCAACCTTTGCTGCCTCAACCATGACCTACCCCCTCAGGCGGCCCCAACTATTATCTCAGCCCTAGTCAACTTTCTTTTTTGTGCTGTCAACCACAATGACCTCTCTCCCCGCATAACTTCCACAGGTAGGACAAACATGGTGAGGTAATTTAGGATTATGGCATTGAGGGCAATGGTCCAGTGAAGGGGGGGTTAACCCAAGATGTCCACGTCTCCTGCCCTGTCGTGCCTTGGCGTATTTCCGCTTTGGTAAAGCTCCCATTATTTACTCTGTTCCTTTCTGCTCATTTAAGGCTACATCGCCAACTAAAGCCAATCCTGTTAGTTCAGACCAGCAAGGGACTATTTCCTGTTGCGGACAATTACATGGTTCTAGGTTAAGATTATGACCACAACTAGGGCATAATCCGGGACAATCTTCACAGCAAAGTGGCTTAATCGGGAGAGTAACTAGCACATACTGCCGTACTGCCTCAGTTAAATCAATGATATGATGTTCATCAATAGTAAAACAACCTGGTTCATCATGTACGTATAGAGAAGCAGCACCCATTACATCTGTAGTAGGGAAATACTCCTCCTCAATGGTTAGCGTTAGCGAATACCTAAAACAATCTAAGCAACGGCTGCAAATAACTATAACTTCAGTTCGTAACCCCCCCCTAACAAAAATGCTGCGGTTGGTTCGCGTGAGTTTAACCTTACCTTGAACCCAACTATCGCCACCATTACCATCAATATCAACAACATCACTAACCTCATGCGTCCTCGTTGACCCAATCGCTTCATTGACCAGTTGAGCCACATTCATCCACATATCTTTCCTCTCCCCAACATGTTGAACTCAATTTATTATAAGCTGATGGGTATATGTAGCGCAAGCGGTATGGCTTCCCGGTCAGGATGGAGTTAATCACCCTTCAGCTTCTCAACAAGCATAGGCACCACCTTAAACAGGTCGCCAACAATGCCATAGGTAGCTATCTCGAAGATAGGGGCATGAGGGTCATCATTAATAGCCACAATGGTTTCCGAGGTCTGCATACCGGCCATATGCTGGACCGAACCGGAAATGCCACAAGCAATATAGAGTTTAGGACAAACCGTCTTACCGGTCTGCCCAATCTGGTGGGAATATGGAATCCAACCATCATCCACTGGTGAACGGGACGAACCCAAGGCAGCACCCATAATTTGAGCCAGTTCCTCTAGCAACTGGAAATTCTCTGCTTTACCTAGTCCCCGACCACCGGCAACGATAATATCTGCATCCTCAAGTTTTACCCTTTCCGTCAAATCTTCAACAAAATTAAGTAACTGGGTTCTTGAATTAACAACCTCACCATTAAAGTCTACCTTTATTATCTGTCCCTTTCTCTTGTTGTCCGGTATGCCTTTCTTAAAGACCCGCGGGCGCACAGTTGACATCTGAGGTCTTTTCGATTCACAGACAATGGTAGCCATAATATTACCACCAAAAGTAGGCCGAGTTTGCAACAAAAGTCTTTCCTTCGTATCAATTTCCAACCCGGTACAGTCAGCGGTAAGACCTGTCTTCAGAATCCCAGCCACCCGGGGAATAAAGGCACGCCCCAGTGAAGTAGCCCCCGCTAGAACTATCTCTGGCCGATGTTGTTGAATTAGCCTTACGAGCTCACCCGTATATAACTCTTCCTGCTGGTTAGCCAAAGACGGATGATCAATCAGGTAGACCTTATCCGCGCCATAAGCTATTAACTGCTCAATTTCAATGACATTATGCCCAAAACATACCGCACACAATTCTGCGGCAAGATTATCTGCTAACTGTTTGCCCTTAGCTAATAACTCAAAGCCAACGCTTTTTAACCTACCATCCCATTGCTCGGCAAATACCCAGATTCCGCGGTAGCCATCACTTGCAACGGCCGTCTCCGCAGTAACCTCCATAAATATCGCCCCATAAGCACATGCCTCCTGGCATGCACCGCATAATGTGCAGCCCTCATTGATATGACATTTCTCATCAATAATATCAATTAAACCGAAAGGACAAGAAGGTACGCAATCAGCACAGCCGATACAATTATTAAAGTCAATTTGGATTCCCATAGTTATCCTATTGCTAAATTACCTTAGTCTCTCTTAACTTCTCCACTAAACAGTTAACCTGACTTACCAGCTCCCCTTGAAATATCTCACCATGATTAACTCTCTGGGGAAAGAATATCTTAACAACCCTGGTGGCGGACCCGGCTAATCCCACCGAAGCTTTATCGACACCTAATTCAGAAGCTCCCCAAACCGGTATCACCGCGCTCTTAGCCTTTATGAGCCCACGTAAAGAGGGAAGTCGGGGTACATTTATCTCTTTTACCACACTTATCACTGCCGGTAGCGGTACCCCCACAAACTCGTGCCCTTCCTCGATCATACGCTGTACTTTGGCGTATCCGGGACTTATCTCTTCAATATTACTGACATAGGCCACAAATGGTACCCCCAACATTTCCGCAAGTTCAGGCCCTGCCTGCCCTGTATCCCCATCCACGGTCTGCCGCCCACAAATTATTAGATCATATTCTTGTATTTTTTTTATTGCCCCGGCCAGTGTATATGAGGTACTTAAGGTATCCGCTCCTGCAAAGGCACTATCACTTAACAATATAGCCTCATCAGCCCCGAGTGAAATTGCTTCCCGCAACATCTCTTCCGCCTGAGGAGGCCCCATGCTTATGGCAATAACCTTACTTCCGTACTGCTCCTTAATACGGATTCCCTCCTCAAGAGCGTAGGTATCAAGGGGGTTAGTAATGCTCTTAATTCCCTGCCTCACCAGAGTGTTGGTCTGAGGATTAATTTCTACTTTTGTGATGCCGGGTACTTGCTTCAGGCAAACAACGATGTTCATTCCCGTCTTGCCTTTCTTTTTCTAAGTTCAATAGCTATGGCGTTTCTCAATACCTGGTTAGTGCCTTCATATATCTGAGTTATTTTAGCGTCTCTCATCATTTTTTCAATAGGATAATCACGAATGTAACCGGCACCGCCAAAAACCTGCACCGCGTCCGTAGTAACCTTCATGGCCATATCTGAAGCAAAGACCTTAGCCATAGCCGATTCTTCCGTAACGTTCTTAGCTCCACTGTCAACAGTCCTAGCTACAGCATAAACCAGTGCCCTAGCTGCCTCCACTTGGATAGCCATTTCAGCCAACATCTGTTGGACAGTCTGGATGGAAATAATAGGATGGCCAAACTGAATACGCTGGCGGGAATAATCTACCGCCGTCTCCAGAGCTCCTTGGGCCAGTCCAACTGCTTGAGCTCCTATTCCCGGACGCGATTGGTCGAAAAGCTTCATTGTTATAATAAAACCCATTCCTTCCTTGCCAATTAGATTCTCCGTAGGTACCAGACAATTTCTGAAAACCAACTCACTGGTAGATGAAGCACGAATGCCCAACTTCTTTTCTTTTTTTCCGAAAGAGAATCCTGGCGTGCCCTTTTCCACTAAAAAAGCACTGGCGCCACGGACACCTTTTTCTTTATCAGTCAGAGCGATAACCGTATATATTTCTGCATCACCACCGTTAGTGATGAACTGTTTACTTCCGTTAATTAGATAGCCCTCTTCTACTCTTTCCGCTGTTGTTTTTATTGCGGCAGCATCACTGCCCGCCCCAGGCTCAGTCAGAGCAAAGGCAGCAAGTTTCTTCCCGGAAGCAACATCAGGTAAGTATTTGTACTTTTGCTCCGCTGTACCATACTCCAGCAACGGGGTGACCCCTAAAGCAACCGCAGCATAGCTAACCGCCACACCAGCGCAGACTCGACTTAATTCCTCAATAACCAGACAGAGATCAAGGCATCCTCCCCCTAAACCTTCATATTCTTCCGGTACAAAAACACGAAACATGTCACTATCAGCGAGGTCTTTCATTATCGCCCAAGGGAACTCTTCCTTCTCATCAAGCTCCACCCGCACCGGTAGTATTCTCCCCTCGGCTATATTCCTCGCCAAGCCCTTAAGTGTTTTTTGCTGCTCACTTAAAAAATATTCCAAGATAAACCTCCTCTCCCGTTAATAAATTAACCACTAAATAATTAATAGGGGATAACACACATTGGCTGTGGGCCAAACCTTAGGGTTGAAATCAGCTTATTATAAGCAGAGCCAGATACTGACTGTCAAGGAATGCCAGTGTACTTTAACCACGATGAAAAAACCGAGGGTTATAAAATGCAAAATAGGCAAGGCAGCATTTTTATACATAATGGAATAGAATCATTTAACGACGAATCTTGACTTTCATTAGCAGTGCTGAGCCCATAACTAAATAGATAAAACAAGCCGCAAGCATTACCTGGTACCCCAGATTAGCGCTGGCGGCGTTGAAGAAATCAATTAACGGACCAATAAGACGCGCTGCCGCACCAGCCCCGGCAACAGACATATTAACCAATCCCATATATCTTGCCTCCTCGCCTTTACCGACCAAATCCGTAGCTAGAGCCCACGAAGAACTCACCCAAGCCCCACCACAGATACCAAGAATAACACCGCTAATTAGCACATACGTGTAGTTCTGGGTAAAAAAGAGTACCACCACCCCTAAAGCACCAATTAGTCCTGCGGAGACTACAATTGGTCGGCGACCTATCCGGTCCGATAGTCGTCCGGCCGGATAAACCGCCACCAACATACCAATACCAATCCATATTAGGAAGTCCGCCGTTCCCGACACAAGATTAGCGATACCAAAAACATCGAGGAAGTAATATAAGGCATGGGCCATCAAAGTACCTAATGCCATATCAATAAGGAAAAAAGCCACCAAAAAAAGGATAAAATCACGGCGTACCTTTACATCAATCCGAAAGATTCCACGCAGGCTTGATAGCAGGGGGACTTGGGGAGTACCAGTCCTCGGCCTTTCCTTCACCGTAAACACAGTGACCAGCATAGTTCCCAACAGGACCATACCCAATACCGCCAAACTTAACCATAACCAAGAGCTTCCCTCTTCTGTCCAGTAACGATTCATGAAAAGAGCTATCAAACGTACAAGGGCGATTCCACCTACTAGATTAAACAAGCCCCTCACCCCCGAAGCCAAGCCTCTCTTCCCCTCAGGAACCAAATCCGGGATAAAAGCCTGATACGGACCCTGGGCAGTGTTAGAGCTAATCTGCAACAAGCAGTAAATGATGAAGATAGCCATATAGCTACCAAAGAATCCCAGCCCGGGAATAAAAAGTAGAGCCAATATGGTACTAACCAAAATATAAGGACGCCGTCGTCCCCAACGAAAACTAGAGCGATCGCTTATCGCCCCCACTAATGGTTGGACTACCATTGCCAGCATTAGACCCGTAAGGATAAGAAGATCGAGATAGGTATTCTTTAATGCCACTGGAACGAAATCCAGCAGCCGCACCGGCATAATAATGATATGTAGACTTGCAAAGAGAGTGCTCAGACTAAAACCGAAGAGGGTAATCTTGACGTAGTCAATAGACCCAAAACGCCTTACCTCCTCACCGACTCTAGTATCATTTTTATCCCTTTTCACATAGCCAAGCATAGCAGAGGAGAGGATAGCAGACAACATTTTTACCGGATGATTAGCTTGATTTTACTTGTAACATAAGTTATACTACGCGTTAGCTTTACTGCAATCCGAGGCGATAGGGAGTTGCCCTCTTGCCTAACAATCACTCTCTCTATCGTATTGGTTGTTCAGTAACCAGAAAGTATAATCTGCTCTATCGGCACTACCAGGGCATACCTATAGGAGTCCTCCCCACTGAGCTGGCCCAAATGTTTGTCGCTGGGATAGCCAAGATTGGTCGGGCCTAAGTCATTATCTCGGGAGAATAACCGCCACTCCAGGAATAACGGCTTCCGTTATTTACTTATTGAACCATAGAGCTTTAACTGAGGAGCAAGATGAGAATATTAGGCATTGACCCCGGAACTATTTCC
>CAYFEZ010000076.1:0-7004 GCA_964342215.1 uncultured Dehalococcoidales bacterium
AATAATTAGAGTTCTCTCGATTCCAAAACAAGGATGCTGGTAAAACCAGGTATAGCAGCAGGTATAAATTCCGAAGGTGCAGTAAGATCACATGTCCCCAGAGCCTTGGAAGAGGGTATATCACCTGATGAACTCCGGCATGCAGTACTATTAACGGTTTTTAACGGCAGGTTATCCGGTAATGAACGCGGCTATTAAATGGGCGGAAGACGTCCTTAGTAAATATATCCCGATATTTGTCCAGTGGTAAGTAAAGCTATTAGAACTACGCCCTAAACCTCTACTAGGACTGATACGCCAGTAATTTTGATAAAGAGAACGTCTAAAAACAGTCGTCTATAGCCTACAAAGTCTTAGGCAAGCACACGCTCCATACTACCCCGTTCGTTTACCCACGGACGGATATTTGTCCGGGGCCCATAACTCTCCAGCCACCCCTTCAAGACCAATCATATCAAGCTTCTTTTTGCTCGGTTTACCTGTTTCGACATCCCATTCCATAGCATCAAAGAATTCCTCAACCATATTAGCTACATCTACCGTCACGTTAGCGTTTGGTCCTTCCTTAAGAGGGGGGTTACCAGTAACTCTTTCTGGCAGTTTAAAGTCAGCTGGCTTGAGCCCCTCGCGCACATTAAAGGCCTGAGAACAGCAAGCTATTCTTTCCCCTACCGTTAGCAGTTCCTCAAGTGAATACTCCCGGCCGGTAACTGCGGTAAGCTGGTTAAGGATAGAATCAACCGTCAGTCCCCAATCTCCAAGCAAACATATGCCCATCGCTTCCACCGCATGATAGTATTTCCTCATCCAAGCATCAATTTGCCCCTTACCGCTATAAGTGAGCTTCTCTAGAGGCGGAAATTCCACATCCGCAGGACCCAGTCCCGACTCAACCCATTTAACACTACCCCTCATATGCTGCCCCGGAGCGGCACCGGTTATTAGCACCGCGGCTTTACTGGGCATACCCCTAGGGTCACCACAGGGTAATTCTTGCCCCCGAATATGCATAGCATATTTTTCGGAACCATTCCCAATCTTTTCCGCCGCCGCTTTTGAACCATCGGCTAATATATCACCAAAACCTTCTCTCCTTGCCATCTTTTCCGTCATGGCCACAATAGCCCGATGATTGCCCCAGTTTAATTCAATACCGTCTGTGTCCTTATTGGTAATGACATGGTTCTGGTAGCACTCGATAGCAAAAGCAATGGTGGAACCAGAAGAAATAGTATCCAAACCATAGCGGTTACAAATGTCATTTGCCATAATAATAGATTCGAGATTATCATTAAGACACATAGTTCCAAAGAACGTGGCTGTCTCATACTCTGGTTTGTGTACACGTGCCGCATACGTATACTCGGTCCCTGCTTTCATAAGGCCACCACAAGCGAGAGGGCAACGGTAACAGCCATATTTCTTTTCCTCGAGGTTTAGCACGTTTACATCGCTGATGGCAGCCGCATTAGGGAAATCATTAACACCAACACCCCCCCAATTCTTAACTGGAGAACTACCGGCACGGATAAACAACGCGTTGTTACCAATAGTGCCGAATTTCCGGAGTGACTCCACCGTGGGGTGTTTAAATGCCCCTGAGGGCGCCTTCATCTCAGCCAGATACCTTCTCCTCAACTCGTTAGCTTTCCTCTTATCGGCTAAAGGCACCCTCCTTGTCCCCAGTACGGCCACTGCCTTAAGTTTTTTTGAACCCATTAGAGCTCCTAATCCGGAACGAGCGATTGCCCTCCCCTTATTATTGATGATACATGAAATAAGGGAGAGTTTTTCTCCCGCGGGACCAATACTGGCCACCCTTACCTCTTCTCCGAGCATACCCTTCAGCATATCCTCGGTTTCAGCGGTATCCATTCCCCACAATTGTTCGGCATCTCTGATTTCAGCTACTCCATTCTCAATAAAAAGGTAAACCGGCTTTTCTGACACTCCGGTTAAGAAAATGCCATCATAGCCGGCAAACTTTAGGTAAGGGCCAAAATCACCGCCTGAATTAGCCTGCCCCCAAGCCCCTGTCAGCGGCGATTTCCCAACCACCTCATACCTACTACCGAAAAGAGACGGGGTTCCCGTCAGGGGGCCAGTGATAAAACTAAGGGTGTTTTCCGGACCGAGAGGGTCAACGCCACCTTTTTGCCGGTCAAAGAGAAGCTTGGCCCCGAAACCAACGCCGCCAATGAAATCACGGCAAAGCTGCTCATCTAAATTCTCATCCCTCACCTCTCTTAGGGAGAGATCCACAAATAAAAGCTTTCCCATGTATCCACCCATCATTTCCCTTTTTCTTCCTCCTTTGTAAGATACCTAGCCAATCAGTTTTTGCCTCCCGCTCTTATGTATCGGTTATTAAAGTATATAATAAACCACAACTACATTGTAAACATCACCCACAGTGGCCTCTTTTTTGAATCCCTGTATAAATCAACTGCTCCCCACCGTAAATGACCACAATTTATTCTGATTTAAGGACAGCACCACATGGTGTAACTTCCCCTAATTCATTCTATTGACAAAGTGCAATCAGACAATTAGAGTATCAAGAATACATATAATTGAGGTGATCTGCCATGGAATTATTAGATGGGATTGAAACAAGGAAAAGTTTTCGTGCCTTTCAACCAACTCCAGTTCCCGAAGAAGTAATTAGAGGAATTCTAAAAGTAGCCAGTAAAAGTCCTTCCTACACTAATTCGCAACCCTGGGAAGTAGTCGTGGTAGGCGGCGAGAAGATAGAGGAACTCAGCCGAATTCTCTGTACATTAGTAGAATCAGATACACCTCCAAATCCTGACTTACCCGCACCTAAGAACTGGCCACCGGAATTAGATAGGAGAACAAAAGAACATGGCTCCAAGAGATTAAGGACTCTCGGGATAGAACGAACCGACGAACAACAAAGGAAGGATTTGATGTTAGCAAACTACAAGTTTTACGGAGCACCGTGTGCTCTATTCCTCTATATGGACAGTACACTTAGTTCTTGGTCAATATTCGATATCGGATTATTCGCCCAAAGCATTATCTTAGCTGCCCATGCCGTCGGCTTGGGCAGCTGTCTGCAAGCAACGCTGGCTAGCTACCCGGATGCTATACGCAAGTTTTTCGGAATACCAAAAACAAAGCACCTTATATTGGGAATATCAATTGGTTATCCGAATCTTAAAGCCCCCATAAATACCTATCAAAGTGAAAGGGTTAGCCTCGATAACTTTGTGCAGTGGCAGACTTAAACAGTGATATATTACCACTGATCGTAGTGAATCCTCGAAGGGTCATATCGATTCGAAGGGGGCTTCTTTTCGGCAGGATATCCAATAGCAACCACAGATAAAGGTATGATATGCTCGGGAAGGGCCAGGTGTTTTCGGATACCGGAAACACGATATTCGTTAGGATAGATACCTAACCACACTGCTCCCAAGCCTTTTGCCTGAGCCACAATCAAGATATTTTGAGTAGCTGCGGAGCAGTCTTGAACCCAAAATCCATTATTTTGGTCCGCTTGTAAATCACCACAGACGGCAATGGCAAATGACGCATCCTTAAGCATCTCATAATAAATATTTAATTTTGAAACTTCATTAAGGGTACTGCGGTCATTAATTACTACAAATTGCCAGGGTTGTCGGTTACTGGCAGACGGAGCACTCATAGCACATGTTAACAATGCGATTCTCACTTTTTCAGGAACTGGTTCTGCTTTGTATTTGCGAATACTCCGTCGAGACAGGATAGCATCCATAGCCTCCATCTTATGATTTCTCCTCTCAATTTCCTGTATTTTACGGTAAGTTCGAACTATTTCCCATCGTTTTATGCAACCTATGGAATCTTAGTGTCGCCCTCCAGTGATTGTCAACATCAAACGAACCCTACACTACGACAGTAATGGACAGTTAAGACCGAGTGAACCCTCATGGGTCTGGAACAAATACAATACGGCTAGCCGTTATATGTCATATTAATTTGACTAGATTGGTTCGGCAAACTAAAATATGTACTAATGAATCACATCAACATTAGTGATTACACACAGCGGATCTTTTAATTATTTCATATATCAAATGGATATCCCCGTTTCTAGATGGCATCCGGCAATTTATGAACGCAGGTCACGAAGACGGTTTAACTCAAAGCCTGTGGGGTCAAATTCTTTATCACATTTATATACACTCTGTGCCGCATTCAGACCATTTGCAAGTGTACGAGCGGTCTTAGTGACAGAGGCACCGGATAATGTTTTCAAAGGTATTGTGGGTGCCTATGGTAAAATCAAGGGAGCGCCTGCCTTCATTGCCTTCGTCGGAAACATGGATAGCCCACATGTTCAGGAAGAGGTTGGCTACATGGGAGAAGGGATTGTCCTAGAAGCAACCGCTCTTGGTCTGGGCTCGTGTTGGATAGGCGGCCGTTTCAAACCAGAGGTGGCCGCTTCACTAACGGGAACCAAAGAGGATGAAAGGGTATTGTGTGTGACACCATTCGGTTATGTTAAAAAACGCCAGTCATTCGAAGAAAGAATCATAAGCGTTTTCGGCTTAACCAGCAGACGCAAACCTCTTTCACGTCTGACCTCAGGCCTCGAAGAAAAACAGTGGCCCGAGTGGACATCGTCAGTTCTAGAGGCAGCCAGGCTCGCCCCTTCAGCGATAAACCGGCAGCCATGGCATTTTCATATCGAACCAAACAATATAACCATTTCGGCAGATAGTGGTTCGCGTGACTCCACCGTATCCAAACGCCTGGATTGTGGTATTGCCATGCTACACATAGAAATAGCCGCACGACACTATGGAATGCAAGGGAGATGGGAATTCCTTGATGCTCCCCAAGTAGCCCGGTTCACTATCACCTGAAGTAACCTGAAATTGGTGCGAAAGGATCCAAACATCGAGAATACGGTTGACGGCGCTCTAGCGTATGTCTATTATTAAGAAGTAATAGACATACAGGTTCTAGTTTAGTGGCAAATAAATCTTATGGGATAATGACTTGAATCTTTATTACCGCATAGCAGGTAGCATCTTATTTCTGTCAACACTACTTCTGGCATCCTGTACTGGAGCCACACCCAAAGACGAAACTTACTCGGCACCACCACCGATGATAATTGATGACAGTAAGCAATATACGGCTACCATAAACACAGAAAAGGGAAACCTGGTACTGGAACTATTCGCCAGCGATGTTCCACTAACGGTCAACAACTTTGTCTTCCTCTCCCGTGAAGGCTTCTATAATGGTACTACCTTCCACCGCGTTATCCCCGGCTTTATGGCGCAGGGAGGAGACCCTACTGGTACCGGAATGGGTCACGCTGGGTACCGCTTTGCTGATGAATTTACCGGGCATACCCATGTTACCGGAGCGCTGTCTATGGCTAATTCCGGCCCCAATACCAACAGCAGCCAGTTTTTCATTACTTATGCACCACAGCACTACCTTGATAACAAGCACTCGGTATTTGGTCAGCTGGTAGAGGGAACTGATGTCCTAGAAAACATAGAGGCCGGGGATACCATAACTAAAATAACTATAACGGAAAGATAACAGGAGGGGGCAGGAAACAGGTTTAACTTATCTATGCCAGACGCCAATCGTGGTAACCCTGCTGAATATCAGACAAATACTGTTCTGATGGCGCTGTCTCTTCTAATGGCCCCGACTTGATGTAGGTTACCGCTTCCACAGGTTGATTGTCTTCATCAAACACGGTGACATTTAACCGGTTGTAATTGCCTGGATAACCCTCATAACTATCTAACCGCCTCAAGTCTCCTTCCGAAATATCATAAATACCACCCAGAACTTTCTCTCCTCGGAACGGCTTAATAGTAGCAACTCCGCCTCGCCACCTTCTGGACCAACCGGTAAATACCAGCTTGTAGTTAGGCAGAGTAACGACAAACAAGGGCTTACTACCCGCACAACGCTCTATCATCTGCTTGCGGTTAAGGTTACTGCCATAGGCAAAGTAATACACTAGTTCTCCTTCCATAACGGTTTTCCTGCCGGAAGTGGCGACATGCTCGGCGGCACCCACTCACCGCCTCTCTTGACCCATCCGGCAATATGGTGAAATTCTAATCACAACGCTGTGTTGTCTTGCTACTCGGTGACATTACGTAAAGATGGGAGAAAATAGCATCTTTAGCAGCTCCGTGCCAGTGCTTCTCACCTGCTGGAATGAATATGACATCCCCTGGAACGACAGTAATCTCTTCCTCATCCGTAGCTACGATACCCACCCCCTCCGTAATAATGAGTACCTGTTCGATGGTATGACTGTGGAATTTGTTCCTTACCCCCCTGCTGAAATTTACCTGTGTTATGCTGAATCTTTTGCTTAAATCAGTATCCACGACAGGTTGCATGGTAACCGGCCCAGTAAACAATGGATTTTCCAGAGGTACTTTTACGACTTGTGCTAACTTGGTTACCTTCATATTCTCCTCCTTTATGGCTTGCCCAACATACCCACTCTAGTATAATACCGACAGTGAGAGTAGCTGCGTAATAGGTGCTTGGAGCACCGTTCAAGTTGTTTCGACAGTAACTACGTCTCTAACACCGGTATCCGAAACCCCTCATACTTCATCTCCTCTCTGGGACGACAAAAACCTTCGGTCAATTTCTGCTAGAGCCTCACGAATAACATCCATAATCTTTACCAATTCTTCGTCCGTAGCATTTAGTGCAGGGCAAACAGCTATTATGCCATGGAATGGGAAAATAGGCACCCCTTTCTTTAACCCAACCTCGCGAACTAATGGGTCCAGTGGGCCATAATCTGAAAACGGCTCGTGTTTCACTTTGTCTTTTACCAGTAGTGTTCCCCCCTCCAATCCAATAGCATATGTCGTACCTACGCACTTAAAATCCTTTTCAATTTTATCCCACTCAGACTTGAACCAAGGAGCCTTTTCCCTTACCCGGCCTAAGACATTCTCCCTCTCTATATATTCAATAGTAGCCAAACCAGC
>CAYFEZ010000077.1:0-6899 GCA_964342215.1 uncultured Dehalococcoidales bacterium
CGACCTGCCGGAACTCAAGAAGAACAAGAAGCACACTATCGAGGTGGTGGTTGACCGTCTGGTGCTCAAGGACACGGTGCGGATCCGCCTGTCAGACAGCATTGAGACGGCTTTGAACCTGGCCGCCGGATTGGTGATTATCACGCACGAACCGGCCGGGACCCAGGACCAGGAGGCTAGGCGCCCCGCCGACGACGATGGGGACCAAGACGACCGATACGAACATTGGAAAGATTGGCTGTTCAGCGCCACCTACGCCTGCCCGAAACATCCGGAGGCCAACCTGGAGGAACTCGCCCCGCGGATGTTCAGTTTCAACAGCCCCTATGGCGCGTGCGAAAGCTGCGACGGCCTGGGCACGATCCTGGAATTCGACCCGGAGTTGCTCGTACCGGACACGAGCCTGTCACTCAGTCAGGGGGCGATAGACGCCTGGCGCCACGGCGGCAAGCGCATGAACATCTTCTACAATCGGCTGATCCGCCGGTTCTGCCGCAAGTACGGCGTGCCGGCGAACGTACCATGGGAGGAACTACCCCGGGAAACCCGCAAGATCCTGCTGGATGGCGACCCGTCCGGCAACTTTGAGGGCGTAACTCCCAACCTCACCCGGCGGTGGCGGAACACCGACAGCGAGTACGTCAAGGCGAAACTGCACTCGTATCTTTCGGAGCAGCCGTGCCGCACATGTGGCGGAGCGCGCCTCAAGGCCGCGTCGCTGGCTGTGACGATAGCCGGAAAAACCATCCACGACGTCACGTCGATGAGCATCTCCACGGCCAAGGCATTCTTCGAGAACCTCGACCTGGACGCGGAACGCCGGCAGATCGCCGATATGATCCTTCGTGAAATTCGCCATCGGCTAAGCTTCCTGGTCAACGTGGGCCTGGAGTACATCTCGCTGAACCGCACCTCGGCGACGCTCTCCGGCGGCGAGGCGCAGCGGATTCGCTTGGCTACCCAGGTCGGCAGTGGGCTGGTGGGAGTGTGTTACGTGCTGGATGAACCGACCATCGGACTGCATCAGAGGGACAATCAGCGCCTGATCCGCACGCTGAAGCACCTGCGCAATATCGGCAACACTGTACTTGTGGTCGAGCACGACGAGGAGACGATCCGCAGCGCCGACCAGATCGTCGACATTGGCCCGGCGGCCGGCCGCCACGGCGGGCGGATTGTCGCCCAGGGCACGGTGGAAGACATCTGCAGGGCCGCCAAATCAATCACGGGCAAGTATCTGTCCGGCAAAATGGAGATTGAGACACCTCTGCGGCGGCGGACGCTTTCACAGAAGCGGTGCATTGAGATCCGCGGCTGCCGGCAGAACAATCTGAAGGACATTGCCGTCCGGTTCCCGCTGGGGGGGATCATCTGCATCACGGGTGTCAGCGGGTCGGGCAAGAGTACGCTGGTAAACCTGACGATGCTGCCGGCACTGAGGCGGCGGGTGTACGGCAGCAAGGACAAGCCCGGCGACTACGACAAGATCCTCGGCACGGGGCAGATCGACAAGGTGATCCAGATCGACCAGTCGCCTATCGGGCGGACGCCGCGGTCAAACTCGGCCACCTATACCGGCGTGTTCGACCTGATCCGGCAACTCTTCGCCAAGACGCGCGAGGCGAAGATTCGCGGCTACAAGCCGGGCCGGTTCAGTTTCAACGTCAAGGGCGGACGCTGCGAGGCCTGCCAAGGCCAGGGCACCAAGCGGATCGAGATGCACTTCCTGCCGGACGTGTACGTGACCTGTCAGGAGTGCGCCGGTTCGCGCTACAACCGCGAAACACTCGAGGTGCGATACAAGGGCAAAAACATCGCTGACGTCCTGAAAATGCGCGTGGAGGATGCGACGGGGTTCTTCGAGGCGTTTCCCAAGATCAAGCAGTTGCTCAAAGCGCTCAACGACGTGGGGCTCAGTTACGTGGAACTAGGCCAGAGTTCCACCACGCTGTCGGGCGGGGAGGCGCAGCGCGTGAAACTCGCCAGCGAACTGGGCAAGACGGCCACCGGGCACACGCTGTACGTCCTGGACGAGCCCACAACCGGCCTGCACTTTGCCGACATCCACAACCTGCTGAACGTGCTGAATCGCCTGGCCGACATGGGCAATACGATCGTGGTCATCGAGCACAACCCCGACGTGGTCAAGTGCGCCGACTGGATTGTCGACCTGGGACCCGACGGCGGCGACGCCGGCGGAGCGATCGTAGCCCAGGGCACGCCCGAGCAGATAGCCGCCTGCAAACACTCCTACACGGGGCAGTACCTCGCCAGACGCCTGAAGGGCCGGAAAAAACGTAGGTAATCCACACGGTTTTTGTTCCCGGGGGCAATTCCTGCCCTACCGCCGTCCCAAAAATGGGCGCGCGGATACACGGCCCGGAACCCTCGCAACCCAGCAAGCGGGCGCAAGGTCCATCCAGAATGGGAGATAAAGGCATCTTCGTGATCTTTGATGATACTGGCGCCCGCCTGCATCGATTTTTGCTTGCCCTTGCCGACGATGCGGTTATAGTGGCACATTCCCTTTGGCACACGGGCACCGAGTTCAGGCAAAGTTTCTTATACTTGGTACTTGTTATCGCCCTTACAGAATGGGAATGGCTTCGGTTTGAACCACAAGCCCGTCTGGAGAGAAACATGCCGGCTGCGAAACCACAGGACATTCGCAACATCGTGTTGCTGGGCCACGGCGGCGCGGGCAAAACCTCGCTGGCCGAGGCCATGCTGCACAAGGCCAAAGTCACCACCCGGCTGGGCGCCGTGGACAACGGCACAAGTCACCTGGACTACACCGACATCGAGAAGGAACGGAAGCACTCGGTCGATCCATCCGTAGCGTTCCTCGACCACGCGGGCGTCTTGCTGAACATTCTCGACGCCCCGGGCTATCCGGACTTCATCGGGGGGGCCATCAGCGCTTCGGGGGGTGCGGATGTGGCGGTAATTGTGATTTCCGCCCCGGCTGGCATCGAGGTCAACACCCGCCGCATGTTCAAACTGGCTCAGGACAACCAGATGTCCATCGCACTGGTGGTCAACAAACTCGACGGCGAAAACGTGGACCTCCGGCGCCTCATGGCAGAGATTACCGAGACGTTCTCCGCCGCCTGCAAGCCGATAAACCTGCCCGTCGACGGGCACAAGGGCGTGGTGGACTGTCTTGCGGGCGCCGAAGGCGCCAGCGACCTGGGCGACATCGCCGACGCCCACACCGAACTGGTGGAGAATATCGTCGAAGCCGACGAGGCGCTCATGGAAGCCTATCTCGGCGGCGAGGAGTTGTCGGCCGACCGGTTGGCCGAGGCGGCCACCACCGCAATGATCGAGGGCACGGTGATTCCGGTACTGTTCACCTCGGCCAGGGCCGAAATCGGCATCACGGAGTTGCTGGAGGCGGCCGCGAAATTCTTCCCCTCGCCGGTACAGGCCAAGGGCCGGCCGGTCACCAACACCGCCGACCAAGAAGCCCAGGAGGTCGAAGTAACCGCCGATGCCGACAAGCCCATGGTCGCCCAGGCATTCAAGATCACCACCGACCCGTTCGTGGGCAAATTGGCGTGGATCAGGGTCCTCCAGGGCAGCGTAACACCCGAGACAACCTACCACCTCGGCGACGAAAAGAAGTCCGCCAAGATCGGGCACCTGTACAAGGTGCAAGGCAAGGAGACATACGAAGTCAAGAGGGTGGTCGCCGGCGACATCATCGCCCTGGCAAAGATCGAAGAGATTCACGTCGGGTCCGTGCTGCACACCGACAACCAGCCTATGGTCCGTGCTCTGCCGACCGGGCCCACCCCGATGTACTCGCTGGCCGTGACGCCCAAGAGCCGCGGCGACGAACAGAAGATCTCCGAGGCCCTGCACAAACTCGTCGAAGAGGACTCGACCTTCACATACGCCCGCGATCCGCAGACCAACGAGACGGTCATTTCGGGGATCGGCGACCTGCACCTTCGGATGATGCTGGCAAAGATGAAAGAGCGGTTCGACCTGGAAGTGGAGACCAGGCCGCCGAAAATTCCGTACAAGGAGACAATCACGGCCAAGGCTGAGGGGCACTACCGCCACAAGAAGCAGACCGGCGGCGCCGGGCAGTTCGGCGAGGTGTACCTGCGCGTCGAGCCGTTGGAACGCGGCGGGGGCTTCGAGTTCGTCAACAACCTGTTCGGCGAGTCGATTCCGCGCCAGTATCTGCCGGCTATCGAAAAAGGCATAGTGGACGTGTTGCATAACGGTGCGATTGCGGGCTACCCGCTGCAGGACGTCCGCGTAAGCGTATATGACGGTAAACACCACCCCGTGGACTCCAAGGAAGTAGCGTTTCGCACCGCGGGCAAACATGCCTTCATCGACGCGGTGAGCAAGGCTCACCCGGCCATCCTCGAGCCGATTGTCAACATGGAGGTCACGATTCCGGCCAACTTCATGGGTGATATTACATCCGACCTGTCGGGGCGGCGCGGGCGGATACAGGGGCAGGACATGCTTCCGGGCGGGCAGTGCGTGGTGAGGGCCCAGGCCCCACTGGCCGAAGTGTCGCAGTACAACAGCCAACTGCGGTCGGTTACCGGCGGGCAGGGCTCCTACACGATGGAACTAAGTCACTACGAACCCGGTCCGGGCAACGTCCAGCAGCAGTTGGCTGCCGCGGCCCAGAAGGCCAAGGAAGAATGATAGGAAAGCAGACGTTTCTCGCACGCACCGCCGGAACGTGCGGGGGAACTTTCCGCCCGCCATGCCTGCCATAAAAACCTTGCGTAGTTGGGGACAAAACGCTAGGGTGTGCGATTCCATTTGCCGATTGCAGGATTGACAGGAGCAGCAAATGCCTCGTGTGTGTCGGTTTACAGGCAAGCGAACGGCGGCCGGACGGCGCTACTGCCGTCGCGGCAAGGCCAAGTACCTTGGCGGTGTCGGGCGGAAGGTCACCGGTAAGACCAAGCGAAAGTTCAAGGCCAACATGCAGCGTGTGCGGGCCGTCATCGACGGCAAGATAGTCAAGATCAACGTGTCGGCCAAGGCAATCCGCAACGGGCTGATCGTCAAACCGCACAAGCGCGACTATACCCCGCCGGCGGAAGACACGATCAAGTAGCGCCGGCTGGACGAACCCGAGCGATACGCACCGACCCACGGTGGGTCGGTGCGTTTGTCATGGGCTTTGTTTGTCAGGCCAGACCCTAGTTGTCACTTAAGGCTCGTTTCAACCCGTCTCGTCAATTCACTCCCACTTTCTATCAAAGGCTTTCAAAACACTAACGTATTGACGTACCAAAGGTCTTTGTCTATAAACAAAGGCGATTCATCTGCACTCCGGGAGCAAACAGGCCCTGCCAAGAGAGTTTTCCATTCGAGGATGGTAACACATGGCAAAAAGAAAGGACTACGAGCGTGTTTTGCAGAAAATGTTCAAACAAAACACCTACTGGCTGCGCAAGGCAGTCGGAATAGGTGGGAAGGGCAAGGCCCCAACACTGACTAGGCCAAAACGTGAAAAAAGAATTGAGCACCTTCAGAAGACCGCTCTAGCTATGAGGATCGGTGCGGTTTTTCGGAAACAATTCAAAGCAAACGTGGACCAAAGGAAAACCTGGCGTGTCACAAAGGGCAAGGGCTTCGGAGTAGACAAGAAAAAAAAGAGTTTCGACAAATGGTTTTCGAAGCACATCCACTATCCCAATTGTATTTATGTGTTCTGGTCCGAGAAGCGATGTCGTTATGTGGGGCGCACTATTCACGGTAGAGGAAGGCCTCAACAGCATTTCGGAAAGTTTTGGTTTGGGGGCACTACGCGCATCGATGTCTATAGTGTGAGGCATGCTTCCCTTGTTCCCAAGATGGAGTGTTTGGCCATACATCGCTGGAATCCTACGTACAACAAGAATAAAGCGGCTAAACGAAAATGGACCAAGAAATGCCCTATCTGTGAAATGTTCAAGCAAATAAGAACTGAAGTTTCCTGGGCATTTCCCGTACGGCACAAGAAAAGATAGCGAGAATAGGAACTTTCGTAAACCCCGACCGTTTCTGCGCGGCGCCCTTGAAAGGCTACCGCACCCATACCAACTGTTTTCAAAGGCCTTAAGAGCAAAGCGACAGAAACGAACAAGACACATTACCCGCAAAGCGACCTCGCCGCGTGCCTCTTGTCCTGGACGGTGGATTTCAAACTTGACGTGCCGGTATTTGAAGATCACGTGCAAAGTTCCATTGACGACGGTTCAATTGTATGTACCTGCTCTGCACGGCGGCCTTCCGCTGTCCGGGGTGAGACCAAAGCAAGCCACCGCGCAGGATTATGTTAATGCTCTCGATGTGTCACGTGCCCGCCAATTTGCCTCTGGGGGGCACTTTCGCTAGACTGCGGGTGTTTCCCCTGTCCGGGATTTGGCATGAATGGAATTGTCAACAGGACCTCGATCAAGGACGTGCTGCGGGATGCTGCAGCCGGAAGCGAGGTCACCGTCGGCGGCTGGGTCCGAACCGTTCGAACTTCCAAGGGGGGCTTTAGTTTTCTGGCGATCAACGACGGCTCGTGCTTGGCCTGCATCCAGATAATCGCCGACAAGGACCTCCCAAATTACGAAGGCGAAATCATCCGTCTGTCGACCGGCTGTTCGGTCATCGTAACCGGCCAGGTGAAACAGAGTCCAGGCAAGGGCCAGCGAGTCGAGTTGCAGGCCGACCATGTTCGCATCATCGGCTGGGCCGACGTGAAGTCCTACCCCATCCAGCCCAAGCATCACACGTTCGAGTTCCTGCGGACCCAGGCCCATCTTCGCCCGCGGACCAACACGTTCGGCGCAATGGCCCGCGTGCGAAGCGCGCTGGCCGGGCTCATCCACAAATACTTCCAGTCGCGCGGGTTTATGTACGTCCACACGCCGCTGATTACC
>CAYFEZ010000078.1:0-6837 GCA_964342215.1 uncultured Dehalococcoidales bacterium
AAGGGGGTCGTTCAAGTATAGTAATTACCGCCTCGTTAGTTACCAGAGTCCCTGGCTTAGCCGCGGCTTTCCCGTTTAACATCACTTCCCCAGCCATAATCAACGCCTGAGCCTTAGTTCGGCTCTCCACTAGCCCTCTGTTTACCAGTAAGCTATCGATTCGATGTTTGGTCAACGGTTAATCCATTGTTGACGATTGCATATCACTGCGGCTGTCATTATAACTCAGTCCATAGTCGAAGGCAAACACTTGACAGTAATCCGGCCATCTGCTATACTGCCCCGCAAAATGATAGGTTAAAGGCTGGGAACGAGATTAGTATGCCCCCAGCGAGGTACAGAGAGCCGGGTAAGGTGTGATCCGGTGCTAGCGTAGGGGTTGAATGGACTCGGGAGTTGCAAACCGAAAGGGATTTTTCCTGAGTAGGCTTTGACGGAGAGGGTACCGTTATCAGAACCTAGGGTATCGCTGCTAGGAAGTGCGGCCGTACCTGAGCGAGAGGATTGCTTTAAGATAAAGGCAATCAATTAGGGTGGCACCGTGGAAGGATTAACCTCTCACCCCTATGGGTGAGAGGTTTTTTAGTTACCTTGGGGAGATATATGTATTACCCGACATTAGAAGAAGTTAAGCAATATGAGGGGAAGGGTAATCTGGTGCCGGTTTACCGTGAAATCGTTGCTGATTTGGAGACGCCGGTGTCGGCCTTCTTAAAGGTTAGTCGTGGCGGTTATTCCTTCCTTTTAGAGAGTGTGGGGGGTGGTGAACGGCTGGCTCGTTATAGCTTCATAGGTACCGAGCCCTACCGTGTGTTGACTGTCAGGGGAGAGGATAAGACCGACCCGCTTCCTCTCGTTGCCGAGGAAGTAAACAAGTATAAAATAGTGCCTGTTAGTGGTCTTCCTCGCTTCTGCGGCGGTGCCGTGGGTTACCTTGCTTACGAAACGATGACCCGGTTTGAGGAGTTGCCTTCCCCAGACAGGGACTCCTTACGATTGCCGGAATCGCTCTTTATGTTCGTGGATACTATGCTGGTCTTTGATCATATTACTCATAAGATTAAGGTTTTGAGCTATGTCCATCTCGACGGAGACGTAGAGCAGGCCTATCAAAAGGCAGTGGGTAAAATTGATAATCTGGTGGAAAGATTGAGTCAACCTCTCCACCCAAGCCAGCACACAGAGTCTGCTACTCTTAAGAATAACTATAAACTTTCTTCGAACTTATCCAAAGATGAGTTCGAAGAAAGTGTAGCTAAGATAAAGCAGTATATCACTGATGGTGAAGCCATTCAGGTGGTGCTTTCCCAGCGCTTAGCTCAGCCTACTGATGCAGCCCCCTTTGAAATCTATAGAGCTCTGCGCACTATAAATCCGTCCCCATATATGTTCTTTCTCGATTTTACCGACTTCCATATCATCGGGACATCACCTGAGATTCTGGTTAGGGTAGAGGATGGCGTGGTGACAACTCGTCCTCTGGCAGGGACCAGACCGCGTGGGAAAAATCCGACCGATGATGCTAGATTGGAGCATGAGCTCCGTAATGATGAAAAGGAGCGGGCGGAGCACATTATGCTGGTAGACCTGGGGCGTAATGATATTGGTCGCGTTAGTGAGCCGGGTACGGTTAAGGTTAGTGACCTGATGGCGGTTGAGCGCTACTCCCATGTTATGCATCTGGTGACCCATGTGCAGGGCCGGTTGAGCCATGGCTTGACTGCCTTTGACGCCTTACGGGCTTGCTTTCCGGCGGGGACGGTAACTGGGGCCCCTAAAATCCGGGCTATGGAAATAATCTCTGAGCTTGAGCCGGAGAAAAGAGGACCCTACGCTGGGGCGATAGGTTATTTCTCTTTTTCGGGTAATATGGACATGGCGATAGCCATAAGAACTATGGTGATGACTAAAGGCATTGCTTATGTGCAGGCCGGAGGCGGAATTGTCTATGATAGTGTGCCGGAGCGCGAGTATGAGGAAAGTATGAACAAGGCGCAGGCACTGCTTAAAGCTATCAACCAGGCGGAGTGCCTCGACCTGATGCCGAGGAGGAGTAGTGCTGCTACTAATCGACAACTATGATAGCTTTACCTATAACTTGTTTCAGTACCTGAGTGAACTGGGCGAGAAGGTAATGGTGGTGCGCAATGATAAGACTACTCTTGGTGAGATCGAGCGGATGGAGCCGCGGCGGATCGTTATTTCACCTGGACCGTCGACACCGCTGAGGGCGGGCATCTCTAACGAGGTCATCAGACATTTTGGGCCCAAGTTACCGATACTCGGTGTCTGTCTGGGTCACCAGTGCATCGGGTATAGCTATGGTGGTTCATTTGGACAGGCTAGAGAGATAATGCACGGCAAGTCGTCTCTAATACGCCATAATCGTTTCCGGAAAGGTGGGTTTTACAATCTTCCCCACTTTCAAGGGGAGGGGGTCAAGGGCTCTGTACTGGATGGGTTGCCCAATCCCTTCTCTGCCATCCGCTACCACTCACTGATTGTGCGGCGTGAAACACTTCCCGATTGTCTGGAGGTAACGGCGTGGACGGATGACGGTACCATTATGGGATTGCGCCACCGCGAGTACTTGGTAGAAGGTATCCAGTTCCATCCCGAATCATTTATGACTGAAGTGGGGAGGGATATACTAAAGAATTTCCTAGAGCTAGGTGAATTTAAAGGACACGTGCTCTAATGATTAGAGAAGCCATCCAAGCTTTGGTATTCGGGCAGTCGTTGACGACGGAGGAAGCCGCCTCGGTTATGGAGGAGATAATGGAGGGTAAGGCTACCTCAGCCCAATTTGGCGCCTTTGTCACTGCTCTCAGGCTTAAAGGGGAAACGGTTGATGAAATCGTTGGGCTGGCCGGAACGATGCGGGCTAAAGCCCTTCGGGTAAGTATTAGTGAGCCGTTGGTGGATACTGCTGGTACCGGCGGTGATGATACCCATACCTTCAACATCTCTACGGTGGCGGCCTTGGTTATTGCCGGAGACGGAGTAAAGGTCGCCAAGCATGGTAATCGGGCCATGAGCAGCCAGTGCGGTAGCGCTGATGTGCTAGAGGCGTTGGGCGTTAAAATTGACCTTAATGCCGAGCAGGTACAGAGGTGTCTGGAGGAAGTTGGTATCGGTTTCATGTTCGCTCAGGTATTCCATCCCGCCATGAAATATGCAGCCGCTCCCCGGCGCGAGATTGGAATTCGTACAGTGTTCAATATCCTCGGTCCGCTGACCAATCCGGCTGGTGCTCAGGCCCAGGTACTCGGTGTTGCTGACGGGTCACTGGTGGAGAAGATGGCGTTGGTGCTGCGTGGTCTGGGTTGTCATCGTGCCTTGGTTGTCCACGGCGAGGATAGTTTGGATGAAATTACCATCACTGGGAAAACCTGGGTCGGTGAACTCAAAGATGGTCGTATTAATAACTATTCCGTTAGCCCTGAGGACTTCGGTTTGTCCCGGGCGGGGTTAGCTGCTTTGAGAGGTGGTACTACCGCTGAAAATGCTGCCCTGTTGCGGAGCATTCTGGCTGGTGCTTCTGGTCCTCAGCGGGATGTGGTGGTGATGAATGCCGCCGCTGGGTTGCTGGTTGGAGACAAAGTAAGGACGCTACAACAGGGGGTAGAATTGGCTAGAAAGGTGATAGATGATGGTCAAGCTCTGGCCAAACTGGAACAGCTAATCGAGTTCAGCCAGAGCTTGATCTAGGGAGTAATTGATGATTCTGGAAAAGATAGTGGCCGATAATCGGCGGGAACTTATAGCTAGAAAACGCAACTTACCTTTGGCAGAGTTACAAAAGGTAGTGCTGGAACAGTCTCCTCCTGTCGACTTCGCTTCAGCGTTACGTGGTGACCGTATTCAGCTTATCGCCGAGGTGAAAAAAGCGTCTCCGTCTAGGGGTGTTATTCGCCCTGATTTCGATCCGGTGGCGATAGCTCGGACTTATGCCAGTAACGGCGCTTCGGCGATATCGGTATTAACTGAGCCCCGATACTTTCAGGGTAGTCTAGACTACCTGACGGACATCAGAGACGCATTGGGAAATAAGCGTGTGCCCTTGCTCAGGAAGGACTTTATTCAGGACCCCTATCAGGTCTATGAAGCGCGGGTTTATGGTGCTGATAGTCTGTTGCTCATCGTGGCTATGTTGACACTGGAGAAACTGGAGGAACTGCTCGGGCTAAGCCATGAGCTTGGGATGGACTGTCTGGTGGAAGTGCATAATGAAGCTGAGCTTGAGATTACCTTGAGGAGTGGAGCCAGAATCATCGGTATTAACAATAGGGACCTGGCCACTTTTTCCGTGGAGCTTGCTACTACCGAGCGTCTCCGGCCGCTTATCCCGCCGGATAGAATAGTGGTCAGCGAAAGTGGTATAAAGAGTAGGGGTGACATGGAAAAGTTGGCAGGGTGGGGAGTTGATGCCGTTCTTATTGGCGAGGCGCTGATGTCGGCACCAGATATCGTCACTAGCATGAATGAGCTACTTTGATGCTTAAGATTTTCGGCTAATTGAGATACACGTGGCTGAGGAGGTAGTTAGTGCTGCCGGATAATAGAGGTTACTTTGGCGAATACGGGGGACGGTTTGTTCCGGAGACATTGGTTCCAGCCTTGGATGAACTGGTAGCCGCCTATAAGGAGGTACGGGTCGATGATGCCTTCTGGACTGAGTTTGAGGCATTATCCAGGGACTATTCAGGAAGGCCGACACCGCTCTACCGGGCAGAAAGGCTGATTGAGCGCTGTGGGGGTGCCCAGATTTTCCTGAAACGGGAAGACTTAGCTCATACCGGAGCCCATAAGATTAATAATGCTCTTGGGCAGGGGCTTCTTGCCCAGCGTATGGGGAAGCGGAGAATCATTGCTGAGACCGGCGCCGGGCAGCATGGGGTGGCTACTGCGGCCGTCTGTGCTATGTTGGGGCTGGAGTGTATCATCTACATGGGTGAGGAGGATATGCGCCGCCAGGCACCTAACGTTTTCCGGATGAAGTTAATGGGTGCCGAGATAAGGTCGGTCTCTGGGGGTAGTCGAACCCTAAAGGATGCCATCAATGAAGCGATAAGAGACTGGGTAACCAGCCCCGGAGAGACGTACTACCTTCTGGGTTCAGTAGTCGGTCCCTATCCCTATCCTATGATGGTACGGGACTTTCAGTCGATAGTCGGTAAGGAAGCTAGGCAGCAGGTTATAGATAAATTGGGTCGTCTGCCTGATTATATCATTGCTTGCGTTGGTGGGGGGAGTAATGCTATTGGTATTTTCTATTCTTTTTTAGATGACAAAAATGTCAGGCTTGTTGGGGTGGAGGCGGCGGGGAGAGGGCTTGACACAGGAGAGCATGCCGCCTCACTGGCGGTAGGAAAAGTAGGCGTGCTCCATGGGACAAAATCCTACCTTCTCCAGGACAGTAGTGGGCAAGTTCAGGAAACGCACAGCGTATCTGCCGGGTTGGATTACCCCGGGGTTGGGCCGGAACACAGCTATCTTAAGGACACCGGGCGTGCCACTTATGTTGCTATCAATGATGAAGAAGCCCTTGAGGGCTTTCGGTTGCTCTGTAGCACTGAGGGTATTGTCCCGGCGTTGGAACCGGCTCATGCCATAGCTTATACTGCCAAGATAGCTGGCTCCTTGAATAAGGAACAAGTTATCTTGGTCAATCTCTCTGGCCGAGGGGATAAAGATATGGATATCATAGTTAAGTCGCTGGAGGTGTAGCAGTGAGTCCTATTGGTTCTGTCTTTACGCCAAACCACACGGCGCTCATGCCCTATATTACGATTGGTTATCCCAGTATTGAAGCCACTCTGAAAGTGGTTCCCCTTCTTGCTCGTTGCGGCTGCGATATCATAGAGTTGGGTATACCCTTCTCCGACCCACTGGCTGACGGGGTTACCATACAACAGGCAAGCTTTCATGCTTTGCACAATGGAGTTACCCCAGAGATTTGCTTGGAGGTAGCCCAACGGTTGAGTCAGCAGGTTGATATACCACTGGTGTTTATGACTTATTTCAACCCGGTCTTTAGTTATGGGTTGGAAGAATTCTGCAGTGCCTGTGTTCGTTCTGGGGTCGGTGGCTTAATCATTCCTGATTTGCCACCCGAGGAAGGTTCAGAGCTGGAGACTATTACCCGAAAGCAAAACCTCGACCTGATTTACCTCTTAGCTCCAACCAGCACCGAAGAGCGCATCAGCCTGGTGGCGGGGCGGTCTCGAGGGTTTATCTATCTGGTTTCTTTAACCGGGGTCACCGGAGTCAGAGATAAATTACCTTCTGGATTAGAGGCATTTGTGACCAAGGTAAGAAATGTCGCCAACCAGCCACTTTGTGTTGGTTTTGGTATATCTAACCCGGAGCAGGTCGGGCAGGTAGCTCAGGTAGCTGATGGAGTGATTGTGGGTAGCCGAGTAATCCAGCTTATGGAATCCGAGGACAAATCCATGACGGCAGTGGGTAACTTTGTCAGGGAACTGAGGGTTGCCATCGATAAGAAAGATGATGCGCATTCCCGCGCATAGGCGTTACAACCATTCCCTATTTCATTCTGACACCTGTTCTTTGTAAACTTTAACGGTAATAGCTGCCTCCGGCGTCGCAGTTATGGGACAGATATGCTCCAGGTCTATTTCGGTTAGAGTAGCCGTATTGGGACCTTTACCCATGGCTATGGGTTGACCCTTCGCCCACTTCCCGGTACCGTAGGAGGTAGCAACACACTGGGGATGTATGCCCTCTATAACATGAACGACCCCGCTTGTCTTATGGCTATATTTGTTCTCTACATTTATCGTATCACCATCCTGTATTCCTTTCTCCTCTGCC
>CAYFEZ010000079.1:0-6701 GCA_964342215.1 uncultured Dehalococcoidales bacterium
ATATGCTCCAAAAAACCATAAGTATTTTCGCACAGCCAGACGAGTTTTAGAGGAGTGTGAAAAACAAAAAATTGAATGTTATATAGTGTCTATAGATGGAGCTTATTTTAAATCTATTGAAAATGTACATAGAGTTTATAATAAAGATGATCCTAAAGGATTTGTAGTAGATACTAATACTATAGTAATAGTGCGTGGTCCGGCTATGATGAAATTGAGTTGGCTAGCTTTGATATCTCAATTAGAAAGAACCGGGGCAACTATGGTTAATAGTAGAGATACGATTGCTGTATGTTCTGATAAGTATAGAGCTGCTATTAGACTTGAAAGGGATGGTTTAACACAACCTAAAACAGCATTGATACCAAATCAAGAAAGTGTTAAACAAGCAGTAGAAAATTTAGATGTAGATTTTCCATTAGTTTTGAAAACATTAGAAGGATCAAAAGGTGTAGGTGTTGTATTCATAGAATCTGAAAGGTCTTTAGATGCTGTTGTACAATTACTTTTCAAACAAGATCCAGATGCTGATTTATTACTTCAACAGTATATAAAAACAAATTTTGATGTAAGAGTTATAGTTTTAAATGATACTGTTATAGCTGCTATGTCAAGAGAAGTTTTGGAAGGAGATTTTAGAAGTAATTTTTCACAATGTGCTAAAGTAAAAGAGTATAAATTAACTGCATTAGAAATTGAGCAAAGTTTATTAGCAGCAAAGGCTGTAAGTGGAGTTTGGACAGCTGTTGATTTTATACCTAGCCAAAAACCAGAAAAAGAACCTCCTTATATTTTAGAAGTTAATCATTCTCCAGGTACAGAAGGTATAGAAACAGCAACTGGTAGAAATATAATTAAAGAACTTTTAGATTATTTTCAGAATCCTAAGAATAGACATCCTGTAGCATTAGAAGTGGGTAGATTTGAAAGACTTGAAATTTTAGGCGTAGGTCAGATTGTAGCTAATTTTGATACTGGTAATAGTGCTCGAGCTATAATGCACTGTGATGAATGGGAAGTAAAGGGTAAAACGGTTATATGGAAAAATAATGGTAAAACCTTTAAACATGATTTAGTTGAGATGCGGAAGTATGAACAGGGTAAATGGTCATGGTCATCTAAAACTCCTATAGAACGCCCCTCAATACATTTAGATATAGATTTTAATGGACGAGTATATAAAGACGTACAATTTATAGTAGATGATAGAGGTCATAAGACAACTAAATGTTTAATGAATCAGAGATTTATGCGAAGGGCTAATGTTATGGTTAACCCAGCCAAAACTTTTGTAGTTTCGACTAAACATGGTGTAGAGCCAGATGGAACTTTTAAGAAGGGAGCCTTTGACTTATTTTGATTTTTATGATATAATGGTTGAATGAAAGATTTTTATATTAATGTTATTCAGCGTGGAAATAATCTCCTCATTCGTGAGTTTAAAGACGGGAAAAAAGTAAAACGTAAAGTACGGTATAAGCCTACGCTTTACGTTCCCGTTCAAAAAAAGACAGATTACAAATCCCTTTCCGGACATTCTCTCGCTCCGATTTCCTTTGATAGTATCCATGAGGCTAAACAGTTCATGGAGAAATATGAGGATCAAAAAGATTTAGTATTTGGTATGGAAAGATTCGCCTTTTCTTGGTTGGCTGAAAACCATCCAGGAATTGTTAATTGGGATTTTAGTCAATTAAATGTTCTTTCTTTAGATATTGAGGTCGCCTCAGAGAATGGTTTTCCTGATCCGACAGTCGCAGAGGAAGAACTACTTTCGATTACAGTAAAAAATTATACTAACAAACAAATTCTTGTTTGGGGCACTCGCCCGTATGAGATTCATAATTCTGATGTTCAATATGTTGAATGCTATAATGAAAAGGATCTTTTAAAACGATTTTTAGATTTCTGGGAAAATTATGGCCCAGATATTATTACTGGATGGAATATTAAGTATTTTGATATGCCATATCTTTGTAATAGAATAGATAAGATATTGGGAGAAGATGAAAAGAATAGATTTTCTCCATGGAATATTGTACATTCAAGAACAACATATATAGGCGCTCGGCCGCAAAATTCATATGATATTTTTGGAATATCTACATTGGATTATTTGGAGTTGTATAGAAAATATACTTATACAAATAGAGAATCTTATCGTTTAGATTATATAGCACAAGTAGAGTTAGGTCAGCAGAAACATGAGAACCCATACGAAACTTATAAAGAATGGTATACAAATGATTATCAATCGTTTATTGATTACAATATCCAAGACGTAGAGCTTATTGACCGGCTTGAGGAAAAAATGAAACTCATTGAGTTGCATTTAACCATGGCGTATGAGGGTAGAATGAATCCTCAAGATGTATTTTCTCAAGTTCGGATGTGGGATGTTATTATTTTCAACTTTTTGTGGGAGAGAAATGTAATTACGCCGATGAAAACTCGTAGTAGTAAGGGAGAGAGATATGAGGGTGCTTATGTAAAAGAACCACAAGTTGGTTTGCATAAATGGATTGTATCATTTGATTTAAATAGTTTGTATCCACATCTGATACAGCAGTATAATATTTCTACAGAAACTTTAATGAAGGATAGAAATCTTAGTGTTAATGTCGAAGCATTGTTGGAGAAAAGTTCGCATATTTATTTTGATCCAAATTGCTCTACTACACCAAATGGATCTATGTTTACGAATAAATATAAAGGCTTCATGCCCGCATTGATGGAGAAGTTTTATTCTGAAAGAGTTATTTTTAAACAGAAATCTATTGAAGCTCGGAAAAAATATGAAGAAACAAAACAAACGAAATATTTAAACGATATTTCTAAATTTAATAATATTCAAATGGCGAGAAAGATTGCCTTGAATAGCGCATATGGTGCTATTGGTAATGAATATTTTAGATTTTATAGTAACAGTATGGCAACTGCAATTACAACAGCAGGACAGTTGTCGATTAGATGGGTTGAAAATAAAGTAAATGAATATCTTAACAGAATTTTACAAACAGAAGATAAGGATTATGTGGTTGCATCAGATACAGATTCCATTTACGTCTGCCTTGATGAATTGGTATCTAAATCTTTTGGCGAAAGAGATAATATACCGACAGATAAAATCGTCACTTTCTTGGCCAAAGTCGCTTCGCAGAAGTTGGAACCTTTTATTGAAGAATCTTATGGAGAGCTTGCTGAATATGTAAATGCCTTTGACCAAAAAATGTTTATGAAGCGAGAAGTTATTGCAGATAAAGCCATTTGGATTGCGAAGAAAAGATATATCTTAAATGTCCATGATAGTGAGGGGGTTCGTTATGATGAGCCTAGGATAAAGATGATGGGTATAGAGGCGGTGAAATCTTCTACACCAGCACCGTGTAGAGATATGATTAAAACAGCTTTGAAAATTATTATTAATGATGATGAAGTATCTTTAAATACATTTATACAAAGCTTCCGTAAGGTGTTTATGAAATTGTCTCCAGAAGAAATAGCATATCCAAGGTCTTGTAATGGGCTATCTAAGTGGTCGGATTCTTCCGGCGTTTTTAAAAAGGGCACCCCTATTCATGTTAAAGGTGTGTTAATGTATAATCATCTTTTGAAGCAGAAAAATCTTACTCATAAGTATCCGCTGATACAAGAAGGTGAGAAGATAAAATATCTTGAATTGAGAAAACCAAACATACTTCAAAGTAATTCAATTTCATTTATAGCAAATTTTCCTAAAGAATTTGACTTGAATGATATTATAGATCGTGATATAATGTTTGATAAGAGTTTTGTTGAACCTTTAAATTTTATTGTAAAAGAGATTGGTTGGCAAATTGATAGAAGTTATGGAACGCAAAGGACATTAGAGGCGTTATTTGGATGAAAATGTATAATCCATTACCAGATACCTTAACAATTAAAGAATCAAAAGTACATGGCCTTGGTTTATTTGCCGTAGAAAGAATTCCTGCTGAAAGATTTTTAGGTATAGGTTGGATAAAGGCTGAGCCAGCGCATGATGGTGTATGGAGAACTCCTTTAGGTGGGTTTATAAATCATAGTGATACTCCTAATTGTGTAAAGATATGTAAAGATGATCCAACCTCTGAATACATTTTTTTGTCAGTTGGTGATAAAGATATAGAGGCGGGTGAAGAATTAACAGTGAAATATACATTATATGATATTAACAAAAGAAGAAGCTTATTGGTCGGCAAATAAACTTGTAAAGTTTTTTGATTCATTTGACCGTATTGATAGTTATTTTAGAAAAAGAAAGATAGAGCGCATTGCGAAGATGCCAGCTCCTTTATTTGGTTTAAACCCATCGGATGATTTGTTTCAAGATTGGGATATGCACCCACAGGATATGGAGTTTGAAATAACAAAACGACCAAATGAGGTGTTTGAAAATTTGTTAGAGATTACAGCAAGTTTTACTCCGGATAATCCTCCAGGTCGTGTACAAAAGTATTGTGTGCAGGAGAAGAATTCTGGAAAGATTTGCGGGTTTATTAAAATGGCCTCTCCGATGATAAGTATTAATCCTAGAAATGAATGGCTCGGCCGACCTATAGACGGAAAGAATAAAGAAGAAATTGGTCGATTTAATCAAAGTGCTATTATGGGATTTATTATTGTACCCGCACAGCCATTTGGATTTAATTATTTAGGTGGTAAGTTAATGGCTTCAATTTGTTGTAGCCATGATATAAGGAGGAGATTAAATGATAAGTATGGGGGTCCATTTTGTTTATTTGAAACTACATCGTTATATGGTAATATTAAAGGCGGTAGTATGTATGATGGTATGCGACCATATTTAAAATATAAAGGCGATACAATATCAAAGTTGTTTTTAACTTTTAGTGATGAAGTGTATTTTTCAATGAGAGATTGGTTTTATAAAAAGAATGATGGAGAGCCATTAATATGCCCTGTTACAGAAGCCGGCACTCCAATTACTGGTCATAAATTAAGAACACAAAATAAAATGATTAGTATTATTACTAATTCATTAAAAGAGCATGATACTGAAGCTTTTGAAAAGTTCCAAGAATTTAAGAAACGTGCCGGTTCTATTACTACACAGAAAAGGTTTTATTCTTCAACTTATGGTTTTGAAAATAGCAGAGAATATTTTTTAGGAGAAACTGATACTTTAGTAAAAAGTGACCAGTGGGAGAAGTATGAATTAGAAAATATTATTAAGTGGTGGAAAAAGAAATCAACCAAAAGATATGAGAATTTAATAAAGGAGGGTCGACTGCGTAAAAAGGTAGAAGTTTGGAATACATCTAATATGGAAGAATTGGATATTATACGATGAATATTTTTGAGAAAAAGAAAATTCAATATGCAAAAACAGTCCGTATATTAGTTTGGCCTAATATAACTTTCCAAGAAGATTTGGAAAAGGATAGTTATATACAAGTTATTAAGCAACAGATAAAACTTTTAAATGAAATCAGAAATGATTTATGGTTTTATCTAATATTACCCAAACCAGTACCTTCTTTAGTATTCGATAACGTAACGCAATATTACGTCCCGTTTCCCACATATCCGCCGGCAATGCGTTCTCATTTTGATGTGGTTGCCCTCCGAGAATATATAGGGTCTGATAAAGATTTTGATCTTATTATGTCACATCTACCCGAACATTCTCATGCGTTGAAGAATACTTTATATAATTTAACACACCATGCACCAAAGTTCATGGGCTATTGTCATTGGTTTGATTTGGACACTGTTGTCCGTTGGCCCGTCCATTCTTTTAATCAGAACATTATGGGTCTATTAGAATATGAAACTTGTTATTTAAATACTTGGCATCAAAAATTATTAGTTTTAGATCAAGCAAAGAATTTAGTAAATGATAAAGTATTAGAGCAGTTGGATAAAATACTTGAGGTGCAGCATCTAGGTGTAAATGCAGAAGATATCACAGAGGTGAATACAAATCCAGAAAGAATAATAGTATTTAATCACAGACCTGATACATATAAACATTATAATGATTTTTTAGAGGTTTGTGATAGACTGTGGAATCAAAGGAAGGATTTTAAAGTTTGGGTGCCACTCGCACCTTCTGCTGATAGGGAATATATTACTGTTGAAAAGGGAAATAAACAATGGTATTATAACAAATTAAATAATTGTTATATGGGAGTTTCACCTAAACAAATATATGGCGGTTGGAGTGTAGCCACAACGGATGGTTTAATGAACGGAGTTCCTTATGTGATGTATAATGATACATATTATAAAGAGTTGAATCCGCTTGCAGATTTCTTTACTGGCCACGATGAATTGCTTTATTTGTTAAATGAATATTTAGATTCCTTAGAGAAAAGGAATAAAGTGGCGCAAGAATCTTTAGAACATTCTTATACTATGCTCTACCGGGATAGAATGGATGAAATGTCTTTTGAAATTAATAAATTGGTGTCAGAATCAGGTCGGATACAAGAGTCGGAAAAATTAGACCAAATAATAGATTGGATTAAGACAAGCAAATCTATTAGCAAAAAGGAAATAATGAAACAATTAGGTTGGGGACGTGGTATTAAATGGACACAATACCGACAAGCTCTTTTAAATCATCCTAATATTTTTGATGTGATGGATGAGTATCCAAAATGTTGTTGGAGAGAAAATAATGATCAAAGCATTTTATAGAAGTAAGAAGTGGGCCT
>CAYFEZ010000080.1:0-6687 GCA_964342215.1 uncultured Dehalococcoidales bacterium
TTCCGATAAAAGTTCTTGGGCTGGGCTTCTTCTGGAATGTAAGTGGCAGCGAGTATTTGAAACGCATTAGCCGAAAATCCCAATGCCCGTGTCGTAATATCGGCTATAGTTTCCAATCCGGTACGCCCCGGCCACAGTGAACAATGTATCTGTATCCCTTGCATAATCCAGTTATAAATCAACAGGAGCTGCATATGTTCGCCACACATTGAGCCACCGATATTACCTATCTCTGTTTTGAATACCGTCTTGAGATTACCCCCACCGTCTCCTGGCGTGTGGAAAAAGCGTTCCTGCACAGTATTACATATTTTCCGGTGTGTCCCCATAATCTCGCCCTGCGGGCTCACATAAAGCATAGAATTATACATTCTGCCCTGAAATACCTTATCTCGTTCGTTTATACCGATTACAACATAGGCATTTGTCTTTTTCGCCGCAGTACACAGGGCTTCTGTTTCTCGTCCCGGTACCTCTATAGAACTCCAGAGCAACTTGGCCCACATGTCAGCGAAGGGAACTCGGTCCGTGAAGTCTAAAGACCAGTACGGAAAGCAGGGCAACCAACACTCAGGGAACACAATTAATCTGGCTCCCCTACTGCCCGCTTCATCAATGAGGCCTAACGCTTTGTCTAGGGTTGATTCTAAATCAAAATATTGCGGTGCATCTTTCAGTACCGGGCCGGCTTGAACCGCCGCCGCCTTAAACCGTAGGTGTTCATATCCTCCAAACATCGATGAACCTCCGTTTGCTGTAGTCCTTTAATTGACCGAAAGGTTATAACACTCTCCCCTCATTGTCAAGGCAATAAACCTCTCCGAGTATCCAGTTCTGGTAATCCCCAGTATTACCTGGCTTCACTACTGTAGTCGAGATTTAAAAAAAGTGTAGCAGGGAGGGAATAATTATTTACCTGAACCATTCAGCCAAGATAGCATTACCCTGATTCCGTGAGTGACCACGTGCAGCAAGTAGCCAACACATCAGTAGCTATTGCCAAGGAACCCGGGTATACCCCAGAATACAATCGTATGAATTATTCAGCATGTTATAATCTATTTCTAATATTCTATTTTCTAACAAGTACGCGAAGCAATCCCCCAAAAAAATCACCTGGCAAACTATCTTGTATGATTTCTATACTGAAAGCAAATTGGCTTAATATCTGTTATAGTATGTAGCATAACTGGATGTCCAGAAAGTAGGCTGTTTAGCCGTAAGTAATCCTTAGTAGCAGAAAAAATGTCAAAGAAACAACGGGTAGAATATCGCCATTTAGAAACCGGTTATGAGTTTCCGCCTGTCAACTTTAAGCTGGATACGGCAATAGTTGCTACCTATCTCAAAGCAGTCGAGGACACGAGCAGTCTATATCAAGATACTGAGATTCCGCCCATGGCAGTAGCCGCCTCCAGCATGGCAACACTATCAGAAAGTATCCGCTTACCATCAGGAACTATCCACGTCTCTCAGGAATTAGAATTCATCAATACCGTAAGCGTGAATGACACACTCACCAACCATGCTACAGTAAGTCGGAAGCAGAGCCGTGGTAAATTCCACCTTTTAACAATTGCATTGACTGTCTCCAACCAAAAACAAAAGACAGCTCTAGCTGGTAAGGCCAGTTTTTTATTACCTGAGTAGGATGAGAACGGTAGATGATAATGAAAAAAGAGCTAAGTCTGCGATTATCTGAGTTAAAGGAGGGGATAAACCTACCCATTATCAAAAGATTGGTTACACAGGAAAAGATTAATCTCTATGCCGAAGCTAGCCGGGATTTCAATCCCATCCACATAGATGAGAAATTTGCCAGGAATACTTCTCTTGGGGGCACTATTGCCCATGGTATGCTCATTCTAGCCTATGTTGCCGAGATGATGGGTACTGCTTTCGGAAGCAGTTGGCTGGTCGGAAGTAAGCTTAATGTCAGGTTTAAAAATCCCGTCCACCCAGGCGACATTATCACGGTGAGCGGCCATATATCCCATCTTAATAAAGACGCAGGGCGCACCTCAATTCATTGCGATATACTCTGCCAGAATCAGAATGGCGAACCCATAATCACCGGGGAAACAAGTTTACGAGTATAAAATTAAAATTTGAGAAAGGGTGTGCCTATCTCCGTACTTTACTTTGAGCACACTATCGATTCGGACTGGAGTGTCACTAGGCCAATGCACCACTGCATTACGTAATGAAGCTGAAATATCTATCCACCCCACATTGTGTGAACCAGTCAAAGGAATTAACTGTCTAGGATCTTCGCTTAAAAAGAATCCGAATCTTATTTATTTTCTTGGAGTTATTGGCATTTCGCAAGCCGTAATCAAAAACCCCATTTATGGTAGAATACTGACAGGAACATCAATCCCTCCTGTATAAAATAATAATGTTCCAACGAATTTACCCTTATGACTAACTTTCATAATATTGGCTAATAACACGCCGATTTACACTCCACAATTTTCCGCAACCAAAACATGCTTATACATGTAAACAAAGTTATCCAACATCACTCTAGTATCTTTATCGTAATGGCACCCTAATGCTCTAACCCCATGAAAGCTCTGTGCAAACAGATATCAAGTTAGAAGACTTTAAGCTTTCCAAACTATCTTGTATAATATTTATGTATTGTTGTACCAATGGAGGGATTAGATGGGAGACATAAAGAGTGCTCGTGAGATTGCTATGGAGAAGATAGAAAAGCTAGGCATGGCGACTGATGAAGAGCTCCTGAAATGGAAATATGTCCCAGAGGGGGAAAAGCTGGCACTCAACTACCTTGATCAAGATTGTGATTTAGCTGTCGAAATGAGCCGGTATGATGGAAATCTAGCTAAATACATCATCGAGGGTGCTGCCGATATACTGAGCAGGAATATTAACCTACCAAAGGATGATTTAGCTAGACGAAATAATAAAAAAGCCATGGATGGTTTAAAAAGCCTAAAAACTGATAAAGTAAAGGTGGAAAATGTCCACAGCAAGATACGTCGTATCTTAACTCACTATATGGAGCAAGGCGAACAGCAAAGGAAACAGGCTTATGATTCATTAAAGGCTGAATTTGAAGCTAAGATACAACAACTGGCTCAACAGCAATTAGGCCAATTGATGGGGGGTAGTATAGATGTGGAAAGACAACCCCAGTTCCAAGAAGAATGGCGTAAGATACAATCTCAACTAGATTTGCAATACATTAAGGTTTTAGACGAATATAAACAAGAGCTATTAAGTATAGTTTAAATTACACTGCATACATTTGAAGGGAACCCAAAATGGATATTGATGATGAGCGGATTAGATACACTGCCCAGCATACTGAGATATTAAGATTACCCAAGCAAAGCCTGGCCACTTTTGGTACGACAAATATCTACTACTATCTGGTTACTGAACCGGCCTACTCTGAATTAGTAAAAAATATTACCGAGACGGTGATTAGAGAGGGCAGAGTAATCGCCGATAGACCAAGAGTGGTAACTCCCTATTATCTTTCCCACTTTGAAGGGTTTAGCCCCGATGCAAAAAGATACTTTGATATGCTTCTCAGAACATATGGGTCAGATGCCCCCGGTCTGTTTTATACTTATAAGAATGAGCCTAAAGAACTCAGCATCGCATCCGATAATCTGTTATCAGTAGTAGATAGGCTAAATGCTAAGATTGATAAAAGTGGTGACCCGCTAACCTCTATTATTAAGGGAGAGGATGAACTGTGGGACGTATCGCTGATGAAGTTTATTTATGAAATAACTAAAGGTTCGCTACAGAATAATCTAATGCAAATGGGTGCCCGAGGGCTTTTAGATGTAGACGCCGGTGGTATTCCAGTTGACGCCAGAGTAAGGATTAACCAACTTTTTCGAAAGGTTTCCATAGGTGAGCGTGAACCCCATGAACTACAGGAGGAGCTTGAGCGCTGGAATCTCTTTGAAGAGTATGAGGATAGATTTCTTAATATCTTCCGGAAGAGCCAATAGCAGTCATTCACTGAAAGCTAAGTTAATAAACAGTTATGGGGAGAGAAACGGGGTAAATAAAGAATCGGAAGAAAAAAAGAGTTTGTTTAACCCATTATGATTATGAAAATCTCACTAGTTGAAGCCAGGGACCTATCTGAGGCATGGTTTCTTTGTCTGCGGAAAACTTTGACCGAAGGGTATGAGTATAAAATTGATCGAGGGAGTTATGCGGGACAGCTCCGCAAGGAAATTAACTTTGTTGTTGCTCACATCCGGAATCCAGAAACCAGACCTTTAGTTCCCGACGTGCCCCAAGGTGTCCCGCCACCCAGCTCCATAGAGTATGTAGAGAGCTATCTTCCTTATTTGATGACGGCCCATAAAGCAGAGGGGGAACAGTATACCTACGGCCAGTATTTAGAGAAACAGATAGCCGAAGTAATCAAAATGTACCGGGAAGAAGGCTATAATACCAATCAGGCTTTTATGGCGGTGGGGGATAGCCAGTCTATATTTCTATCCGACCCTCCCTGCTTAAGGGGAATAGATACCAGAATCAGTGATAATAAACTACACTTTGTTATATACTTCCGGTCGTGGGACTTATGGGCTGGTTTCCCTTCAAACTTAGCGGCTCTTCAGCTCCTAAAGGAGTATATGGCTGGAGAGTTAGGGGTTGGGGATGGCGAACTGATTGCCTTAAGTAAAGGGTTACACCTTTATGAATATGCCTGGGAACTGGCTAGAATTACAGCTAGAATGGAACAGAGTTGACTGATATATCAATAAGGGCTATAATAAGGCCTAAGTTACACCTAAAAATGTAAATGTCTCTCCGAACCACCTCTCCTGAGATATACTTGTGGAGATTGGCTGGTGGGTATGGCTGAAAGCAGCGGTGTCTTCCGTGCTTGGAAAGGAGAGTAATTAGGAAACATTCATAATGTACACCTGCGGGCACCTCCTTTTAGAGGTGTTTTTTTATACTTAACTTTTAGTTAAAAGGAAATTTCATGTTACCAAATAAGAAAACCGCTAGCAAGACGATATTTTTTTTAATCGCTGTCATAACGGTTATCAGCCTAATCGCGGGGATGCCCGGATGCAACACATCAACGCCAAAACCCCTGCCCTACCAGAAAAGACTAAAGGTGGCAACAACCACCAGTCTCTACCACACCGGTCTCTGGAGAGATTTAGAGCTTATGTTTGAGGAGCAGTACAATGTGGAACTAGATGTTGTTTATGCCGGGACTGGTATCGCCCTGGAATATGGGCGGAAAGGGCTAGTGGACGTTATCACCGTTCACTCCAAAGCCGATGAGGAACGGTTTGTCGCCGAAGGTTATGGCATACAACGAGTGCCGTTTGCCTATAACTATTTCCTAATCGTGGGGCCAGCGTATGACCCGGCCGGCATAATGGGCTTAAACCCTAAAGAAGCGTTTAAAAAACTGATGGAAACGGGAGACGGAAGTTTTATCTCCAGAGGGGACGATTCCGGTACCCACGCTAGAGAGAAGGTAATTTGGCAACAAGCTGGCTACGATTACTCGGCAGTTATAGAAGCCAGGGAGAAGAACAGTTTGTCATGGTATATTGAGGCGGCAGGAGGGATGGGGGCAACCCTACTCATAGCCACTGAGAAACAGGCCTATACCCTTTCAGATATCGGAACTTTCCTCTCCTACCAAAGTAAGACAGAACTGGTGCCAATTGTGGATACGGGAGAAATATTACTCAACATCTACTCGGCAATAGCGGTAAACCCAGATAAAAACATCAAAACTAATATCGAGATGGCAAATAACTTGATAGACTTTCTCACCTCACCCGAAATACAAGAGTTTATCGGTAATTATGGTATTGAGGAGTACGGAAGGCCGCTATTTATTCCAAACACCAAAACGGAACCCAACTAACGACCAACTGCATCTAAAAGGACTAAAACCAATTGACTGAGATATGGAATGGCTTGACCAAAGCTATAGAACTCATAATCTCTCTTGACCCAGAGGTACTAGAGATAGCCGGGAGATCACTGATGATTTCGGTAACCTCCACTATCATCGCCTTTTTGCTATCCATACCAATTAGTAGTCTCATCCATTTTCACACATTTCCAGGCAAACGAATTTTAATAACTCTAATTCAGACATTCTTCAGCATACCGACTGTCGCCGTTGGTCTATTTGTTTTTATACTCTTTTCTCGGGCTGGGCCACTGAGTGGGCTTAACCTAATGTTCACCCCCACGATTATGGTGCTGGGACAGGTGATACTCATTACACCGATACTACTCGGTCTGACCATTTCCGCTCTCAGTGGAGTGGATAGAGCAATATTAGATACGGCGCGTTCACTAGGTGCAAGTAATTTCCAAACAGCAGTGGTTATCCTGAAAGAAGCCAGATTTGCTGTTATGGCAGCACTTATAATGGGGTTTGGCAGAGCTATCTCCGAAGTGGGACTAGCCATTATAGTTGGGGGTAACATCAAAGGTTTCACCAGAGTCCTTACTACGGCAATATCACTGGAGACGTCCAAAGGTGATTTGGAACTATCCATCGCCTTAGGTATAATTCTTGTACTCATCGCCCTTGTGATAAACTTAACCCTAAACAGAATTCAACAGAGGTAACAATGTCTTTAATAGAAACCATAGACTTGTGCCAGAAATACGGTGAGCAGGATATTCTAAAAAATATCA
>CAYFEZ010000081.1:0-6670 GCA_964342215.1 uncultured Dehalococcoidales bacterium
CACTATCACCGGTTTTATCCGAGCCGTTTTTCTAAGCGCTTCAACGAAAGACACACCACTCCTAATACCTTCAACATAGACACCAATTACTTTACTTTCAGGATCACCAGCAAAATAATCTATAAAATCTGTTTCATTTAGATCAGCGGCATTACCATAACTAACAACTTTCGTGAAACGAACTTCCCGAGATGCGGCCAAGTTAATTATGTTTACTGCATTAAATCCACTCTGAGAAAGAAGGGCAACTTCCCCACTCTCGGATGGAAAATCAGTTCGCCAGGAAATATTTCCGTCGGGACAATAGACTCCCATACAATTCGGACCTACAATTCTTACTCCTCCTTTTTTGGCAATCTCTGTGATTTCTTTCTCGATGGCTGCTCCTCTCTCTCCAATCTCGCTAAAACCAGCAGTATAAATTTGGGCGAAACCTGCAGCTTTCTGAACACATTGATCCATTGTCTGAGTTGTGTACTGAACGGGTACACTAATGATAATGAGGTCGATATCACCAGGTATCTCAGTAATAGTCTGATAGACTTTAAGGCCCCGGTATTCTTTAATCGTACGGCTTACCGGATATATTTGTCCCTTAAACCTGAGCTGTAAAAGATTATCTATCCAATTACGGCCAGAAAAACTCCCAGAATCATTTGATAGACCCACTACAGCCACTGACCGAGGATAAAAAAGACGCTCTAAATCAGTCATAACAACATCCGAAATACAGTCCATAACTAGGTATGGAAAAATCTCCAAAAAATAACTCTAATATCACGTGTCTATTTTAGCCGACATACTGTGTAGCCGCAAGTCCGTTATAATATTAAGCCCTAATACCAAAGGTTAGATGGGGTTCTATGCTCGGGGCTAAGCATCCTGCCATCCCAAAGCAAATTCAAAAGTTAAGTTCAGACGAAGATAGTCAATATGGTAAATACCCCTGATTCTGAATAGAAATAAAGCTACAACTACAGTAAGTGATACGAATTCAGTATTGATTATAAGGTCAACTTCTGTTGTCTGGAGTTTTGAAGGCATACCGATGAGCTTTGCCTGGTATCTCCTGCAAGGTTGATTACCCAATAGATTTCTGCTCGATAGAAACCTGGACGGTTTCTTGTGTAATAAAACCATCAATTGCGAGCGACGCCATTATTGACTGAATATCCCTAAGTAACATTTCGCGAAAATACTTTTGCAATACTACGTTAACATACTGGCCTCTCTTCTATGATATTAGCAGAGCATTCGGCTTTCTCCTTTCCTCCATACTAACAAGCCTATAACTATTATCACATCGCCAATTTAGGTATAACGGATAATAATTCAGTAATGTGTCGCGTTGTATGAGGGGGCTAAGATTCTGATAAGGACCTACACCCCTTCCTGAGATTGTTCTAGCTTGACAACATCAATATTAGTAGTATAATCCACGATATTAGGAGGTGATATTATGAACGAAGATCCTATTGGGACATACCAAGAAACTCATAGTAATTTAGAGGCAGCCTCGTTAGGAGGTAAGGTAGCCCTCATTGCCGGCGCTGCCACTGGTATCGGCCGAGCTGGAGCCCAGTTGTTTGCCCGGGAAGGAGCCAAAGTTATCGTTGCCGATATAAATGATAAAGATGGCCAGCAAACCGTTACTGAGATAAAAAAACAGGGTAATGACGCAACTTTTGTTCATGTCGACCTAAGTTATGTACATGAAATAGAGAAAATGGTTAATACGGCCGCGGAAATCTATGGTCACTTTGACATCTTCTGGCACAATGCCGGTGTTTTTTTCCCGGGTCACATCGAGCTTATTGAGGAACAGAATTATGACAAGGAGATGGCGATAGGTCTTAAGGCAGCAATCTTTGGCACAAAATTCGCTATACCGGTAATAAGGCAGTCCGGAGGAGGTAGCATACTTTATACCAGTTCCATGGTCGGACTGAAGCCGAATCCGTACAACCCAAAATACTCCCTGACTCATAGCATAGAAAAGGCGGCACTAATAATGCTGATGAGATGTGTCGTCGAACCACTAATAAACTATAACATCAGGGTTAATTGTGTCTGCCCAGGTCCGGTCTATACACCATTATGGGAACGAGCTATGGTTATTCCAGCAAAAGAGCTCGGTATTGACCCTAATGTAGCTATTAAAACGGCTGCAGACCGTAGCCCTATGAAAAGACTGATTGCTGACGAGGAGATAGCCACTGCCGCCACATTTTTAGTATCAGATAAAGCCCGCGGTGTTACTGGCGTTGCCTTTCCGGTAGACGGTGGCTTCAGTGCCGTCTGATTATTGTCAACCCCACAATCCAACGGGGCATAACTGGCTCAGAAACGTTACTAGGTGATAGAGAGCTACTGATAGAGTCAAGGTATGCACGATAGCGATGTTCTAGCTTTGCTCATAATTAGTGTTTAGTTAGGGCTTTGCCTATACTACTTAAACACCAAGGATTTCACTACTACGGGTACCGCCTCCTGAGAGTCGCTCAGTTTCTCCCCAATGTCGATAAAATCGAAGTCTCCCAAATGGATTTCGTCTATCGCCACCAGTTCCTGCTCCAGTTCCAATTCCCCTTTTAAGATGGCTCCGACCGTTCCCCCGATGTCAGCATCGAAAACTAGGACCAGGGGATTCTGATGCTTCCACAAAACGCTAGTCTGCAGCACACCCAATGCCATAGTTTTCAAGGCATTGTAGGAATTCTCCCATGGATAACACAGGGCGAGTGCCACCGGCCTTTCGTACTCTAACAGATCGAAGCGCATGAAGGCACTCTGAATAGCCCTTGCCACCCCATCAGCACTAGGCTCCCCCTCTTCGAATGCAGGTGTCACCACCAAGAGATCGCGGATAGGCAAAAGGTCTTTCCGCGACAGAAAAATAGTGCTGCTGCTGACCTGAACCGTATATTGAGAGGCTCCAACGACTGTAGCCCTTAACCCCTCGCCTGGCTCTCCCATTACGAGACCCAAAAAGGAGAGTCGCTTCTGGATCGACACGGCCAAGAGGTGTCCCAAATCACCATAATCCTGAACCTCTCGACCGTAGATGTACTCTGATACGCCTCCCGAGAAGTAAAGTTGGACACTGTCCTTTGGATATCTAGGCAACGGCGTGATGAGTAGTTCCTCCGCATGAGGGGAGAGCCGTTTACCATCAAGAAACTCAAACAGGACCTGAACCATAACATCGACCAGAGCTATCTTATGCTGTTGACTCAGCGGTTCCCCCAGTTTCAAAGGTACTCCTGCCCAGTGGGCTATCTTAGCTCCCGCTTCCTCGATACGGTTGACATACCCCTGGGCATCCCAGGCTACCAAGCGGGAGCCTACATTAATGCAGGCCGTTTCCAGAATCGTCCCATTCCTTATGATAGCCATTTTGCAGGTACCGCCTCCTATGTCCACGTTCATTATGGTGCTGTCGCAGGAACGAGCAACAGCACCGGAGCCATGTGCGGCCAAGATAGCCTCTAAGCTAGGCCCAGCCGTAGCACAGACAAAATTACCTCCTTGGTCGGCAAAAAGGCGAACGATGGCCTCTGCGTTCTTCTTCTTCACGGCCTCCCCAGTGGAGATAACGGCGCCGGTATCGACCTGGAAGGATTCCACACCGGCCTCAGCGTAAGAGCGGGCGATAAATTGGGCCAGTACATCAGTATCAATGGTGTCACCCCCATCCCGATAGGGAGTAAGTAGGATGGGAGAACGATAAAGGATCTCTCGATCAACCACCTCAAAACGGCTGGAGAGATTAAGACCCCGCCGCTGCAGTAATAGTCTCGAAAACATTAGGTGTGTCGTGCAGCTACCGATGTCTATGCCCACGCTGACGAACTCTTTTAATTCTGGGTTCCAATGTTCTTTCTGACGTTCAACATCAGAATCAAAGTCGTGCACCTCAAATTCCCCTATATCCAGAGAACCCCATAATCACTTTACTCTTTCCAAAAGACCAAATCATCTAACGAACTTTAATTCTTCGTTACCATTGGCCGGAAGGGGTGTCCTTCCCTCCGACATCGCACTAAAAGGATTCCCTAAACGTGTCGGTCCGATAAGTCACTGGTGACATAACGAACTTAGTGCCCTTACTCTGCAGCTCTTCTTGGAACACCTTCCGTATCTCCGGGTCCTCGTCATCGTAGTAGATTTCCGAACCACCATCCCGGAGGCTGAAGTAGCCAACCGCTTGCTTCCTAAGTGTGGGAATCTCGACCCCGCTTCCACCACCCGTCCATCGTAATGAGCGAGTTGGCTCATTCCCCGTGTTGAAGTGCTGGTGGAACCACTCGTTCTGTGGGGAGTATATACTGCCAGGTTTCCAATCAAACCTTGTTACCTTGTCTCCATGTCCATCCTGGTATGGGTGTATGCCATACAGCCTATGCCACAGCAAGGCGTAGCCCTCACCCTCTAGTATCAAAATAACGGCTCCAGGGCCATGGTAGTGCGCCTTCATATAAACCCCCGATGGCCACTGGGCTGCGTGTGCTCCATTCCAAGCACCCATCTTGAAAGACGTAACCTGTCCGCCCTCAACCTTTGCGGGCTGATCGTCCAGGCGCGCGGTGCGCATATCAGGTATGAAATTAGTCTCCCAGAAATTTAAGCCCCCTGACCCCGCCTCTTTAAACCGCTTCTCCCCGGGAAGGAAATAATCGGCCTTTCCCGTAAAGTCGGGGAAATTGTAGTCGCAGTTGAAGATGAACTCTGTGTTACGGAAAGCGTTCATCAGCACGGGAGCATTCGATACTCCCATCATAATTACCGGCTCCTGACTACCATTCACCAACCTGTGCCAGGCGTTCAAGGGGACAGCGAACAGACTTCCTGCACCCCACTCAAAGGTGGCTTTAGCCTGCCCGGTACGCCATACCTCCATTAAACCCCGACCTCGCAAGATATAGATAAGTTCATCGTACAGATGTTTCTCGGGTTCCAGAGCCCCACCCGCGGGTATCTCCGCCACATAGATAAGCTCCCGAGCCTGCTTCGTGGCCTCCAGTTCGACAAAGGTACCCAAGCCCCCCGTACGAGCCCACGGTCGCCGCGGTAATTCGGTGATGTCTTTTATACCATACATCTCCTGATGGATTGGTATCCCTTCTTTTTGCATCCAGTCCTCGTAAAACTCACTCTGGACAAAACTCACACTGGGCCTCCTTTCTTTTTTTTATATCTTCTCTTCTTTCAGTTAAAACTACCGATACTGACGCTGGTGCCGCAAGGCTCACCTCTACTTAGCTGTCTGAATTTAGCCTCTTTTAGCTTTGGCATACATCTTGTCGTATCAAAAACAACGTAAAACCAGCAACCAGTCGTCACTAAATATTAAATTCACACAAAACTCTCTTACTACAAACCCAAAAGACACTAGAAACCACAACCGTAGATCCGGAGCCTTTTACACTGTCCCTCATTCGCAATATACCCAAAGGCACAATCCACCCCCTCACCCGTAACCTTATTATGTTTAATGATGCGCCAGCTGTCAAGAAGTTTTTCAAATTTTTTTTACGCCATGATTAATTCCCACCATACCTGATGGGTGGCAAATCTACACAAACGTTAGTTTCGTTACTCAACACAAAGCCAAAAGAGCAAAACTAGTCTTTAGATATAGGTTAATTTGTAGCAGCTGACCTGCCACCCTAAAAGGAATCCAGTCATAATGTTAGACTAGAAGCTAAAAATGGCAGGTACGAGCGCTGTTGTTCTCTATCTCAGCCTACCATAGCATACTACAAGTATAAAGCTTTAGGTACTAGTTTAAGTACGTTTTATATGTTTGAGTAACACCGTAGTCTTAGGGGGTACTTGTCAATACTAAATATAGTAAACGGGGAAACGGGTAAAACGGTGTGAACGGGTATCATTTCTTAAAACATAACGGCTACCGTTTAACCGTTTTCGTTGTTTCCAAATAGCGTAGTATTAAGACAGTATAGAATTATCAACTGTTCCCCTGAGGGGAAATCGTTTGCGGCATTGACATTTTATCTTGGACATGACTAAACTACACTCCCAGAATTGTGTTTACTAAAGAAAGGGAGATTAATTATGAAAGTATTGGGTATCGTATGCAGCCCGAGAAAGAAAGGAAACACAGAGATAATGATGGAAGAAGCCCTGGCTGGAGCTGCTGGTTACGGGGCAGAAACCGAACTCTGGACAGTAGCCGGTAAGGACCTTAAGCCCTGTGATGCTTGTAGGTCTTGCATTAAGAATGAGGGCAAGTGCCATATAAATGATGGTATGCAGGACCTGTACCCCAGAATTGTTGATGCGGATGGTATTATTTTTGGGGCACCTTCTTATTTTGAGTCTGTATCAGCACAGGGTAAGATTGTTATAGACCGTTTGTATGGCCTATACAACATGCGCTTGCTTACGAGTAAGGTTGCCGGTGTAATAGCTGTGGGCGGCTCAAGTGGACATGAGGGGGTCTATACTCCGTTCCGTAATCTAATCAAGTTTGCCCACATGCTTCCTGCGGAAAACACTTACGGTTTTGCTGATGATAAAGGAGAAATAAAAAAAGACAGATTCGCTATGAAGAGTTCAGAGGAATTAGGGAAACAAGTTGTATCATTGATTAAGCAACAATTTCGCTGGCCAGAGGAATTTATAAGACCTCTCTACCGGCTTGTAC
>CAYFEZ010000082.1:0-6560 GCA_964342215.1 uncultured Dehalococcoidales bacterium
ACTACGAATAGCGGTTAACCACGAACTCGAGCATCTCCAGACAGCGTTAAAACAGGCGGTTAACCTCCTTGGGTTTGAAGGTAGATTAGTGGTTATTAGCTATCATTCTCTTGAGGACCGTATAGTAAAGCAGTTTATGCGTCGGGAGGCAATGGGTTGTATCTGCCCTCTAGGGACACAAACTTGTGTTTGTGGACATACCCCCAGCCTGAAGTTAATTAATACTAAGGTTATTACCCCCTCATTGGCAGAGGCTCGATCAAATCCCCGTAGTCGTAGTGCCAAATTAAGAGGGGCGGAGCGCCTTATTACTCTGGAAGAACAATATGTAACGGTTGAAAAAGCATGTTTTTCAACGGAGGTTGGCGCTAATGGGTGGAGAAAACCAGCTGTACTGAAAAAACTTCAAAGTACTTTTGCTGGGCTCTAGATTGAGCAATAGGAGGTTGAGCAAATGTGAGCAAAGTAAGCCAGAGAGGTCCAAATCTAGTTAGAAGGAGGGATAAATGAAAAAGCAGACTACGTTAACCTCTATTGATGTTGGCACCACTAAAATATGCACTACTGTAGCTGAAGTAAACAGTGATGGTGGTATCCGGGTTACAGGTGTAGGTATCACCCCATCCAAAGGGTTGCATAAAGGTCTAGTGGTTAATGTCAACGATGCCGGGGAGTCAATTCGTGAATCAGTGCGAAAAGCAGAACAAGCCAGCAACCATAAAATAGAATCAGCCTATATTGGTGTAACGGGGAGACATGTTAGTTCACTCAACAACCGAGGGGTGGTAGCTATTACCCGTAATGACCGGTTGGTACGGTCTGACGACCTGAGGCGAGTGCTTCAAAGTGCTCAGAGTGTTAAGGTTCCTAACGACAGGAAGCTGCTCCATGTTATTCCCCGGGGTTATTCTATTGATGGTCAGGTGGGGGTTAAGAACCCAATAGGAATGCATGGTTTCCGACTAGATGTGGAGACACATGTCGTTACTGCTGCCATAACTTCCGTCCAGAATCTGGTGAAGTGTATACGTGGTATTGGCATAGATATTGATGACCTTATTCTTGAACCTTTAGCTAGTAGTGAGGCAGTACTGACTGAAGATGAGAAGCAAGTGGGCATCATACTAGCTGATATCGGCGGTGGCACCACTGATATTTGTGTTTTCAGGGAGGGTAGTATTTGGCATACCGCTATTATACCGGTAGCTGGTTATCAACTCACCAGGGATGTCTCTATTGGGTTGGGATTGCCATTTGATGTAGCTGAAGAAATGAAAAAGAGGTATGGTAGTGTTATGCAAGTTTACGAGAGTAAGACAGAAACGGCCACCCCAATAGCAGAGGATGGACATGGCGTATCTTATCAGGACTTATGCGATATTGTTAGGGCTCGAGTAGAGGAAATCATTAGGCTTATCCTGCTTGAGTTACCGCGCTCCGAATATGAAGCATTAGTCCCTGGAGGTTTGGTACTTACTGGTGGTAGTTCCAATCTTCCTGGTATAGCTGCACTGGGGCAGGATATACTACGACTTCCAGTAAGGGTGGGCACTCCTACTAATATGAATGGCATTGCCGATGCGCTTCGTGACCCAGCATATGCCACTAGCGTTGGCCTCGTACTTTGGGGAGCAAAGCACGAAAGTACGCAGACTTGGTATTCCCGTGGATTTGGTTCCCGTTTGCGGCACTTAGTTTTTCGAATTAAAGACTTGTTTCGCTAAACATTAAATTAATAGTCAAAGAAAGGAGGAGGAAATGGCAAAAGCAAGTTTCGTTCCTAACCCAGCCAAGATTAAGGTTATCGGCTTGGGTGGTGGCGGTTGTAATGCGGTGACTCGTATGGTCCAAGAGGAGATTCAAGGTGTAGAGTTTATTGCCATGAATACCGATGCCCAAGCACTGGATATTACTGAAGCCCCGAATCGTGTCCAATTGGGGGAGAAGATCAGTAGAGGATTAGGTGTAGGCGGCGACCATACGATGGGTCAGAAGGCAGCCGATGAAAGCCGTGATGACCTTAAACAGCTTGTCGCAGGAGCTGATATGGTGTTTATTACTGGTGGGATGGGTGGTGGTACCGGGACCGGGGCGGCACCAGTTATTGCTGAAATAGCTAAGCAAAGTGGTGCCCTTACTATTGCTGTAGTCACCAGGCCTTTCACCTTTGAAGGTTCCCACCGTTGCGAAGTGGCTGAGGATGGGATTACCCAATTGTTAGGTAAGGTTGATACTCTTATCATTATCCCTAATGACCGCTTGCTCACTCTTTGTGACGATAAGACAGGGGTGGACAACGCTTTTAGGATAGCTGATGATGTGTTGAGGCACGGTGTTCAGGCTATCTCTGAGGTTATCACTGTTCCAGGGCTTATTAACCTTGATTTTGCCGATGTCAAGGCGGTGATGAAGGACGCTGGCCCAGCCTGGATGTCCATTGGTATCGGTACTGGTAAAAACCGGGCTGCGGAAGCAGCTAAAGAAGCCTTAGCTAGTCCCCTACTGGATGTTTCTATCGATGGGTCAAAGGGTGTATTATTCAATGTTGTTGGCGGTAGTAGTCTTTCCTTGGTTGAGGTTAATGAAGCCGCTGAGGTAATCAAACAAGCCGTAGACCCCGATGCCAACATCATTTTTGGCGTGGCTCATGACCCACAGATGGAAAATGATATAAGGATTACGCTAATTGCTACCGGATTTGCTTCAAACATAGGGATGCCCGAAGTTTGCCAAGAGGACGAATTCTCTGATCTTCTTAAGGGTTTGAAGAATGAGGAAGAATTGGATGTTCCTTCTTTCCTGCGTCGGCCTCTATTTGAACATCGGCGTCTGGCAGCCACTCAAACGGTAAAACTTACTAAATCCCCGATGAGCGCTCCAGTTCGGCCAAGCTCTCGGGAAACCACCCTTTAGCATGGAAAGTCCCCGAACTAGTATAAAGGCTGTAGGATGTTAAGTCCTGCAGCCTTCTTGTTTGCCGGTCCTCTTAAATTAATGATATAGAGAGTCGCCTATCAGCGGGGTTTGAGGGGACTAGGTATGTTTCCCTTGAGGGGAGGCTACTGAATAATTATAAAGCCCCCCCTTGATAAATTAGCGTCTTGGGAGTATAGTGTAGCTTTAGATGACAGAAGTGGATAATAGAAGTTTGAAGCTAATTATTGAGCCTAGTGCCTCATTACTATTGGCAAAGATAAGTAATTTACTCATAGAGCAAGGCATAAAGTCTTATCTCGTTGGTGGGTTTGTGCGTGATGGGTTGCTGGGGAGAAACACGGCTGATATTGACATTGTGGTTGCAGGCGACGCGCTGGAGATTGCTCCTGAGGTAGCGGCGGCTGTTGATGGTAAGTATGTCCTATTGGACAAGATAAATAGGATAGGGAGAGTAGTTTTAGTTAATGAAGGAACGGCTTTAGGCAGAAGTCGGTGGAATATTGATTTTTCCACACTTAGGGGTAGCATAGAGCAAGATTTGGCACAGCGTGATTTCACGGTAGACGCAATGGCGATAGATCTGGGGCAGATTATTTATCAACCACGCTCCCCTTTTGAGTCAGGAAAAGAACAGATAGGCGTTCAGCTTATCGATTACTTTGGTGGTCAGGAAGACCTTCACCGGGGTGTCATCCGGGTGGTTAGTGAGACGGCTTTTGCATCGGATGCAGTCCGCTTACTACGGGCGGTGCGTCTGGCGGCTGAACTTGATTTTAGTATTGATAAGCAGACTGAGGCTCTAATTCAACGCCACGGTCATCTTTTAGGCAGTGTTGCTGGTGAGCGAGTGAGAGAAGAGTTACTTCGGCTGGTCGCTACTTCTCGAGCCGGACAACTTTGGCAGTACCTTGATGAATTAGGTTTAGGTACCGTTATAATTCCAGAGCTTGGTCAGCTAAAAGGGGTTCAGCAGCCTAAGGAACACTTTTGGGATGTTTTTAACCATTCCCTGCAAACCGTAGTCGCTGTTGATTTTCTACTTAGGCGTGGGGATTGGGAGTATGCCCATAAGGAAGTATTGGCGGCTGTTCCCTGGTCAATGGTGCTGGCTCAGCACTTTGGTGTTGAGGTTAGCTATGGTAGTACCAGGGGGTCGTTACTGAAACTGGCGGCGCTGCTGCATGATATAGCTAAACCTCAAACTAAGACTATTGATGAGAGTGGTCGGGTACGGTTTTTAGGGCATGCAGATGAGGGAGCAGCTATAGTTGTTAATATTATGGAAAGATTAAGGTTTAGTGCCAAAGAAATAAAGTTGGTGGAAATCATGGTGAGACATCACCTTAGACCAGGGCAGATGAGTAATACCGGGTTTCCCTCCCGTCGGGCTATTTACCGCTACTTTCGTGATAGTGGGGAAGTGGGTATTGATATACTCTTCTTGAGTTTGGCTGACCACTTGGCGGCTAGAGGTCCCTCCCTTAATCCAGAAGCGTGGCGGGAGCACACTCAAGTGGTGGAGTACGTGTTGGCGCAGCGTTTTCAAGAGGAGACCTTGATTAATTTTCCTAAGCTGATTGACGGGCAGGATTTAATCAATGATTTGGGTATGAGCCCGGGACCTCAGATTGGGGAATTCTTGGAGTTAGTGCGTGAAGCACAAGCCATAGGGGAATTAACTACCAAGTCGGAGGCTTTGGCCTATATCCGTACTCGGGTGGTAACTGAAGTAACATGAATAGGTATATTAGAGGAAATACGCTAGTTCTTATAATTATTCTGGCTATATTCGCCCTCTCCCTATGGACACTATTGCCCATTGATGGGGAGAGGTTTGGCCGACAGGGGATGCAGTTGGGACTTGATTTGCAGGGCGGTGTCCGTTTGGTATACCAAGCAGACATGTCTCAGGTGGAACCGGGGGACGAAGTTGAAGTTATTGATGGTGTAATAGCGGTTATTGCCAATCGGATTAATCCTCTGGGGGTAACGGAGCCAAATATTGAAAAACGGGGTGCTGACCAGATAGTAGTTGAGTTACCCCGACTCAGTGTTACTGATGCTCAAAAACAACGTATTGGACGAACGGCTCTACTCGAGTTCCGCGAACAGGTAGTAGATGAGGATGGAAACGAGGTGTGGGTACCAGCTACTGCCATAATCGATGGGCAGGAGAGAGCTCTGACCAGTGCTTATTTTAGGGAAAATACCGCGGTAAACCTGGATAGTTGGGGCAGTTTCCTCCTGGTATTTGAGTGGAATGAAGAGGGTAGCAAATTGTCTGAGGAAATTACCGGCAGACTAATAGATAGGAAGTTGGGTATTTTTGAAGGAGATGAGCCCTTAAGGGGGGAAGACGAAAAACCCATTGCTCCTTTCGTTCGGTCAGTGATTACTGGGCGGGGTCAGATTGAAGGGTTAAGCCGGAATGAGGCTATTGAACTGTCACAGCAACTAAATGCAGGGCGTTTGCCCGTACCGTTGGAAACTAAATATGAGCTGACTATAGACCCCATATTAGGAGCTGATTTCGTTGGTCTGAGCAGTAAGGCTGGTCTGATTGGTATAGTGCTGGTAATGTTATTCATGATATTTTACTACCGTCTGCCTGGGCTTATTGCCAGCCTGACTTTAATTTTCTATGGTGTTCTGGTGATGGCTTTGTTTAAGCTGATACCGGTTACACTTACCCTAGCCGGTATTGGCGGTTTTGTCCTGTCCATAGGTATGGCGGTGGATGCCAATGTGCTTATCTTTGAACGGATGAAGGAGGAACTGAGGACGGGACGAACCTTAGGGGCCACCGTTGAGACTGGTTTTAACCGTGCCTGGACGGCTATCAGGGACAGTAATGTAACTACCTTTATCGTCTGTGGCATTCTTTATTGGGTAGGCTCCAGTATTGTGGCTGGGGCACCAGTACAAGGATTTTCTCTAACCCTGTTTATCGGTGTGGCGGTAAGTATGTTTACTGCCATCGTGGTTACCCGGACCTTACTGCGACTGTTCGTGGGCCATCGTCTGGCACGGCGTATTTCACTGTTTACTCCATATTTAGGTAGGAAATGATGTTTAACTTTGTTGTTAAGAGATTATGGTTTTTTCTTATTTCGGGCATACTCATTCTAATTAGTGTCGTTGCCTTGGGGGTGTTTGGCCTTAAACCTGGCATTGATTTTGGCAGTGGTTCCATAACCACACTGAGCTTTGAGCAGGAAGTAGACCAGAATGAGTTGGAACAAGAATTGGCTATTTTAGATTATACCGGTGATGTTGAACGTAATCCACAGGGTGATTTCCTTATTCGTACTGTTGAATTAACTATTGACGAAAAGGCAAAGCTGAAGGAAAGCCTAATGGCTAGATTTGGTACTATCACGGAGAAGGGTTTTGAAAACGTAGCTCCGGTGATAGCCAGAGAGACGGCACGCATTGCCGCAATTGCCGTGGCCGTAGCGGCTGTGGGTATACTTCTTTATGTCACCTGGGCATTTCGCCGCATGCCCAGTCCTCTCCATTATGGTACTTGTGCTATCATAGCATTACTACATGATGTCCTAGTGACTTTGGGAACTTTTGCTATTATTGGGGAACTGTGGCGATGGGAGATTAATTTAATGTTC
>CAYFEZ010000083.1:0-6341 GCA_964342215.1 uncultured Dehalococcoidales bacterium
GTGGGCGAGCCCCCCTCCTCGGCCATCCCCCACGCCCGTCCGGCGACCAGCAGCACCAGCCCGATCGCGACCCTCCGACGCATTGTGTCCATCGCCTCTCCCGGCGGTCAGTGCGGTTTGTCGCCCTCTTTGCGGGACCCCATCAGCATGGCCGGTCGCGCCTTCACCAGCGCCTGCGTGGCCCGGTTCTCGGGCCCCAATTCCCTATTCTCGTGGCACCCCACGCAACCCCGCTGGTCGCCGCTGCGCACCCAGATCCAGGTCCGCATGGCCATCAGCACCTGGCCGCTCTCATCCAGGGTCTCCACGTAGAACGGAACATCCCCGGCCACATTCACGTAGAAGGAGCCGTCCGCCTCGACGGTCGCCTCGCCCAACGAGCGGGTCTGCACAAAGGGTGGCGGCCACGCGCCGGCGCCGCTCTGCCCCCGCATCCCGGCCAGCCGACCCGCGTGGCCGAGGGGCACCGGCAGACCCTCCACCAGCCGTACCTTCTTCACCTGCCCGGGCCGGATCCGGGCGGCCTCGGGACGGTCCGACTCGTACACATTGAGGCACTGCAGCTGCCCGGCCTTCCCGAAACCGCCCACGTCCAGCACCGAGGCGAACTCCACCGTGGGAATGCGTCCAATGGGCTCTGGCCGTGCCACCACAGGCTGCGGATCCACGTCGTGCCAGTCCGACGCGTCGAACACCCGGCGGCCCGGCTGTCCCTTCTTTTCGTCAAAGAGGTAGATGCCGTAGGTTCCCGCCGTCGGGGCGTGCGCCACGACCAGCCGGCCGTCGGGCAGTCCCGCCGGCGTGCGATAGCTCCCGCCGTCCCGACTCAGCACCTGGTGGCTGTGCAGGGGCCGCCGAAACGAGACCTGCGCCAACCGGCCGCTGCGATCGCCGGCCTCGCCCTCACTCTCGATGAAGACCACCCGCCGCTGCTCCGGCAGCTCGCAGGCCTCCAGCTGGGAGAGCGGCCCGTCGTGGCTGCCGTAGAGCGGGTTGAGGTTCTCCCCGGACCAGCTGATCGTCATCAGGGCCCATCCGTCGCGCTGCCACGCCGAGAAGAGCACGCGGCCGTCGGCCAGGACCGCCGGGGCCACATCGCCCCCCAAATTGTAGGTCGTGCGCCACAGGACCGTGTCCCGTCCGGGCACCGGGGTCAGGCTCATGGCGTAGAGAGAGGTCAGGGCGCCCCTACCCCGGTCGTCGAACACGCCCGGTGCCGTGCTGGTGAACGAAATCCACCGAACCTGGTCGCGGAAGTTGGGCGCATCGACCGCCGCCCGGGCCAGATAGATCGGTTCGCGGCAGTGCCCCTGATCGGACGTCAGCCGGCGCTTGTGCGACCCATCGGTACCCATCTCCCAGATTTCCCAACTCTCCCCGGGGCGCAGCTTGGCGGCGAACAGCAGCCGCCGGCCGTCGAAGGAGACGCAGGGATCGGCCGCGGCGCAGAAGCCCTCGGTAAGCACCGTCACCCGACCATCTGCCTGCATCGCCGCGATGCGGCCGCCGCATTCGTCCTGCTCGAGGGCCTCCTGCGCGAAAACCAGCGGAACGTCCAGTCCGCGGGCCCCGGTGCTCGCCGGCAGTGCCGCGAGCGCGCCGAGCAGCAACCATCCCGATTCCCACGTCGTCCAGCTCTTGCCGCGCATATCCCGTCCCCTACTCGGCTGGTTCGGTCACCGTCACCACCTGGTCGGCGTCGACGTCAGTCAGCTCCTGCACCGTGCCGCTGGGCCAGCGCACGGTAATCGCATCGACCCGTTCGATGGCGCCCAGGCCAAAGTGCAGCCGGGGGTCGTTCTGCGAGATGTACCCGACCGCGGTCAGCGCCTGAGACACCTGCTCCATCTCTCCGGCCCGGACCGTGACCAGCGCCCCGATGCCGTCCCGGTTGCTCGCCGTCCCCTCCAGTTGGATCAGCAGCCAGTGCCGGGCATTGCCCCCCTCGTTGCGCAGCAGCTGGGAGGGCTGGTCGAGGTGCAGTACGAACAGATCGAGGTCACCGTCGTTGTCGTAGTCACCCGCCGAAGCCCCGCGCGACAGGCAGCGGTGGCGGAAGAACGGTCCGGACTGGCCGCTGATGTCGACGAACATGCGCCCGCCATTTTCGCGCGGCACGTTGGCCAGCAGCAGGGCCTCCATCGTGTGGGTGAGGTGGTGCGCGTCGCCGTTGGTGATGAACAGATCGAGATCGCCGTCGTTGTCGTAGTCGAGGAAGTCGCCGTGCCAGCTGACGTACTGGCCGCTGATCTCGGCGATGCCCAGCTCGGCCGTGAAGTCCTCGAAGTAATCGGGGCCGACGTTGACGTACAGGTTGTTGTAGGCCATGTCCGGGACCATCAGATCCATGTCCCCGTCCAGGTCGAAATCGCCGAAATCGCCGCCCATCGAGGAGCTCGCGTCGCCATTGGCCGAGAAGGCAACCCCCAGCTCCAGGCCGATGTCGGTGAAGCTGCCGTCCCCGTTGTTGCGGTAGAGGTAGTTCGCCATGGCGTCGTTGGCCACGTACAGATCTACGCGACCGTCGCCGTTGTAGTCGCCGGCCACCAGCCCCATGGCCCGCGCCTCGCTGACGACCCCGGCGGCCGCGGTAGCGTCGACGAAGGTCCCGTTCCCCTCATTGCGGTAGAGCACGTCGGGCTGGCCCGGATAGGCCAGGGGTCCGGGGAAGAGGTCGGCGGCGTAGTAGAGCCGATACTCCGGATCGAACTCCAGGTAGTTGCCCACGTAGAGGTCCAGATCGCCGTCGTTGTCGTAGTCGAAGAAGACCGTGCCCACCCCCCACAGCTCGTCACCAACCCCGGCGCTCTCCGTCACGTCGGCGAACCGGCCTTCGCCTTCGTTGTGATACAGGGTGTTGCGGCCATAATTGGTCACGTACACATCGGGACGACCGTCGTTGTCGTAGTCGCCGGCGACGCAAGCCATGCCGTAGCGCGGATCGCCGGTTCCGGACGCGGCGGTCACATCGGTGAAGGTTCCGTTCCCCTGGTTGCGGAAGAGCTGATTTACCAGATCCTCAACCCGAGCTCCCGGCTCCGGGGGCGCGTTGATCCCCTCCAGATAGGCGCAGTTGACCGCGTACAGGTCCATCCAGCCGTCCCCGTCGTAGTCGAAGAACATGCATCCCGACCCAGTGGCTTCGAGGATCGAGCTCATCTCGCCATCCCCGAAGCTGTGCACGAAGTCGACCTCCGCTTCCCGGGTCACGTCCAGAAAAACGGGGGGCCCGGCCAGGGCGGCGGGGACGCCCGCGCAGCAAGCGCCGAGCCCGGCGAGCAGCAGCAGGTGGGCAAACCGGGTTCTCATGTCGGGAAACTTCCGTAGTTGAGGCGGTGGCCGGGGGGTCGTGCGCCACGCGTGACCTGGCGGGCGGGAATCTCTCGGTCGGACACAGGACGTGGCCCCGCTCTACTGTCCGACCGGGTAGGGTAGCAGGCGGTTGCGGCCGGATCGCAGGGACACCCGGCGCCGCTTCCCGGTCCACGCCGACAATCAGGTCACGCTGCCGAGGTCGCCGGCATCTCGGCCTCAGCCTCAGCCCACGGCGGCAGGATCGTGACCAGGACCCAGAGGATGAGCAAGGGCGCGACCAAGAAGGCGCCAGCCATCAGGAGACCTTCGAGACCGAGCAACTGCATCTTGTACACGGTCAATCCCCGCAAGCTCTTCGAAAAGAGCTGGCCCCCGACAACAACGTTCCAGCGCGTGCTAAAGATCCCCAGCTGGATGAGTATCACCGTGGCGAGATAGACCATTCGGCGCAGCTCATCGGGAATCTGAACCAGGCCTCGGCGGTGCAGTACGGGGCAGAACAGGGCGAGCGCCGCCAGGGGAAGGAGGGTCCCAACGAGCAATTGCAGCACGACCAGGCTCAGAAAGAGCTTGCTCGAGATCAGGTCCGAGAGGATGTGGATCGACTCCTCGGCTTCGTAGAGCCGGTGGATGAAGTCCAGCATCTCCAGGGAGAAGTCAACAATCAGCGCGTAGAACAGGAAGGTGCACAGCTTGTCCAGGCACCGCATGTCGATCTCTTTCCATCGCAACAGGCTGCTGACCATGTAGTACAACGTCATCATCGCGATGCCAGAGACGATCGCCGAGAACAGAAAGACGATGGGAATCAGTACGCTGCTCCACCACGGGTTGGCCTTGATCGACCCGAAGATGAATCCGACGTAGCCGTGCAGCAGAAAAGCCGAGGGAATCCCGATGATGGTGATCGCGCGGCCGATTCTGCGGTCCCAGCCGACCGCCTCTTCCGCCAGGTCGGTGCAGCCCAGGGTCAGGATCAGGTGCACGTACTTGCGCCAGCCGCTCTCGGCGCGCGACCAGAGCACGAGGTCCTTGCGGTAGTCGAACCAGATCTCCAGCAACAACACCACGGCCAGGTACCAGGCGTAGACAAAACCGAACATGGCCATGGCTGACTGCAGGTGGGGGGTGAGGAAGATCGAGAACGCCCGCTCCGGATGGCCGAGGTGCGCCAGCAGGGGCAGCGGCGCCACCAGCAGGTAGGCCAAGGCGGTCAGGAGGGACAACCGGTAGGTCGGCTCCAGCTCCTTGACATTGAACACCCGGGCCAGCGACGCCAGGATGAAGGCGCCGGCGACCAGGCCGGTCAGATAGGGATACACCACCACCAGGACGCCCCAGTGGAGTTCGACCTCGTTCGGGTAGATGTATCCCGTGACCTGCCTGAGCACCAGATGAAGATGCTCGTTGAGTTCCTCCACGGCTATTCCACCTCCCCGTCAAGATTCGCGTAGTACACCTTGCACTCCGTGTTGAGATGCGGCTTCAGGGTCGAGATCTTGTTGAATCTCACGAAGCGCGCCAGCGGACTGTTGCGGCGCTCCACCTCGCCGAAGACCCGGGCGCCCGTCGGGCAGACCTCGACGCACGCGGGCCGCAGGCCCCGCACAACCCGGTGGTAACAGAACGTGCACTTCTCCGCCGTGCGGGTCACGGGGTGCAGGAAACGCGCCCCGTAGGGGCAGGCCTGAATGCAGTAGCGACAGCCGATGCAGTAGTCCTTGTCCACCAGCACCACGCCGTCGTCCGTGGTGAAAGTGGCGCCCACGGGACAAACCTGCACACAGGGAGCGTTGGTGCAGTGATTGCACAGCTTGGGCACGAAAAACGTCCGCAGCGTCCCGCCCTCTCCAGAGAGTGGCGGAAAACCTGCCGTGCCCCCGTTGGGACTGTCCACTATCACCTCGCCGTCCTCCTGGATGGCATAGCGCTCGATCCAGGTGCGGAAGAAGAAGGGCTCGCGCGGTACGTTGTTTTCTTTCTTGCACGCAGCGGCGCAACGACCGCAGCCGATGCACTTCTCCACGTCGACCCCCATGCCGTAGCAGTGCTCTTCCGCCCGGTAGTCAGAGCCGCCGTCCGGTGCCGCCTCGGCGTCGCCCGCGGGGATGATGCCCAGCAGTACGGGTCCGGCCAGCGAGCACTTCTTGAGGAACGCCCGCCGTTCTACCGGCACCGATTCCCGGCGGAGCGCCTCCTCCCGGTCCTCCAGTTCATCTCGCGCCATCACTCCGCCTCCGGATGATGAGGATAGTGGCACTGCCAGCACACATACCCCTCGCCGTGGGTCTCGGAGACGCGCGGGATTTCCCCGGACGCGTCCGTGCCCCGGGCGTGGCACTCCTGGCAGAGGGCGCCGCTGCGGGGCTTGACCGGGCGCACCCGCCGCGGGTTGACCCGGTGCTCCTCGTCGGTCTCGTGGCACCTGACGCAGGGCAACAGAGCGTGGTGCGACACCGCCTTGGTGCGGGCGATCTGCCCGTGACAGGCGCTGCACTCCTCCGGTACGTGTGGGGTCGTGGGTTGGTGGGGATCGTGACAGGCAATGCAGGCCTTCATCGGGTTGTGCGCCACCGGGTCGATCTGGGGAAACCCGGTTGGCCTGGAGGCATCGTAGCCGTGACAGAGCGGACAGTACCCCCGCTGCCGCGGCGCCGCTGGCTGGATTTCATCCGGATCGTCCGCGTGCGCTGCCGAGGGCCCGTGGCAGACCTCGCAGGCTACGGTGCTGTGCCGCGAATCCTGCTTGGCGTCAGTAACATCGTCGTGGCATTCGGCGCAAGCCTGCTGCCCCGCATAGAGGATGGGCTGGGCCACCACCGAATCTATGGCCGCGGACCGATAGTGACCCAGCTTGCCGAAGGTCGGCGGCACCAGGAGCTGCCGGACCACAACCAGGCCCGCCACCAGTACGACAAATACGACAGCCAGAACCTTGATCTGTTGAGGCATGAACTCCTCCCGTGGGACGGACGTCAGCCTTCGCGGCTGCTACTGGGCGGAGCCCTCTTCCGCTGCCGCCTTCG
>CAYFEZ010000084.1:0-6197 GCA_964342215.1 uncultured Dehalococcoidales bacterium
GGTCTGGTTCAGGAAAGTAGCGGTAGTCGTGGGCATACTCTTTGCTGCGTTGTGAAGTTGTTATCCCCTTTTCTTCTATCCATCCCCTAGTTTCCTGAACCAGCCTTTTGTTCTCGGCTACTGCTTTTCTCTGTCGTTCTGCTTCATACTCTAAGGCACGGTAGACTGCCTTGAAGCTATTCATATTTTTGACTTCGACCTTAGCCGTGGTATCATGGCTATTCTCCAATCGGATGCTGATGTTGGCATCACACCTGAAACTGCCTTCTTCCATATTCGCCGTAGAGACACTCAGGTACTGGAGTATGCTGCGTAAGTTTGCAAGATATTGTCTGGCTTCTTCCGGAGACCGTAAATCAGGCTCACTCACAATCTCTATTAGCGGTACCCCCGCCCGATTAACATCCACCAGGCTATAGGATTCTCCAGCCGCAGTGGTGTGATGTAATAGCTTGGCGACATCCTCTTCAAGGTGCACATTGGTTATACCTACCTTCTTCTTTTGTCCATTAGTCCCAATGTTGAGCCAACCGTAGTGACCGAAGGGGGCGTCAGATTGCGAAATTTGATAGCCCTTCATCAGGTCAGGATAAGGGTAGTTCTTGCGGTCAAATTTGGTGTAATTAGAGATCGTACAATGTAAGGCTAGAGCCGTCATTATGGTATATTCCACTGCCTGTTGATTAATGGTTGGTAGAACTCCGGGCATACCTAGGCATACTGGGCAGACATAAGCATTGGGCGGAGCATCAGCATAGCTGGTACCGCAGCGACAGAACATCTTGCTTTTGGTTGATAGCTGAGCATGCACCTCCAGCCCGATAATAGTCTCAAAGTTCATAGCTTATCTTATTTCTACACCATCATCAATATGAAATCCAGAACTATGGCATAACAGTCAGCTAATAATGTAACTTGCTAAATCATAACTTAACTACTGTGTTTTGTCTAGTGGTTACCTGCTGTGCTACACATATAAACGGATTCTGTCTAGGCGGTGTTACTAGGGTCACATCCAACTCTGACCATCAAACGACATATTATGTATCATATAGCATTAACTAGGTAATGAGGTCATTGATTTGACAAAACACACCATTATGCTTATATACTTAGCTGGTTTCCAAGCTGTATTTAGAGCCCTGTTATGAAGACAGACAAACTTCGTGAATTCGAGCCTATTTTCTACCCAAAATCCATTGCGGTTGTTGGTGCTTTCGGCAATCCTTTCAAGAGTGGCTACACCTTCTTGGTAAACTTGGTCAATGCTGGTTTTCGAGGCGCAGTGTATCCTGTTAGCACCAATGATAGCGAGGTTCTGGGTATGAAAATTTATCGTTCCGTAACGGATATTCCGGCTCCGGTAGATTATGTTATGGTTTGTGTTCCGGCTCACTCTGTACTCCCAGTACTGGATGACTGCGCCACTAAGGGGGTAAAAGTGGTCCAGATGTTCACTGCTGGCTTCAGTGAGACCGGAAATAGGGACGGGCTCCTTTTGGAGGACGCAGTGGTCCAAAAAGCTAAGGAGGGTAAGTTCCGTATCATTGGCCCGAATTGTATTGGCGTCTACAGTCCCTCGGTAAATATGGTTTGCGGTCCGGATTATTACTTAGGCGAAAAGGGTAAAGTCGCTCTGCTGTCGCAGAGCGGGGGGCACGCTGGCAGAATTATTAAAGCTGGTATTGCCCGTAAGCTTGGTTTCAGCAAAGGTGTCAGCTTTGGCAACGGTGCTGATCTGGATAGTGTGGATTACCTTGAGTATTTTGCCGTTGATCCGGAAACCAAGATTATTGGTGCCTATATTGAGGGGGTAAGGGATGGGCGTCGTTTTTTCAATCTCTTGCGCCAAATTACGGTAACGAAACCGGTCGTACTCCTAAAAGGTGGCAAAACAGCGGCTGGAGCGGTGGCAGCAGCTTCTCACACTGGTTCGTTGGTGGCTTCCCAGGCCATTTGGAGCGCTGTTCTGAAGCAGGCCGGTGTTATTCAAGCAGAGAATGTTGACGAACTGGTAGATACCCTGATAGCCATAGACCGGATGCCCTACTGCAGAAGAGGTAATGTTGCCTTAGTTTCCGGACTAGCGGCTGGAGGTGGTGGCGATAGTGTAACCTCGTCCGATGCTTGCCTCGAACGGGGTCTCGCTATTCCTCCGTTTAGTGGTGAAACGAGGAAACGTTTGCAAAGCCTGGTGACCTGGCCAGGGACATTTATCCCAAACCCACTTGATTTGAGCGCGCTGGGGGGTGATCTTAAAAATCTGGAAGTGGCACTTCAAGTTGTCGGAGCTGACCCGGCTATTGATATTGTTATAGTGCAATTACATGCTGATGACGCATACTACATGTGGACTGTCAAAGGACTAGAGACAATAATTGAGACTATCATTAGTTTCGTTGAATCCCGGATGAAACCACTAATCGTAGTTCTCCCCCCTGGTGTCGTTGAGAATGAGAGGCTCAAGACGGAGGCAAGACTATGCCAGAGCGGAATAGCCGTCTATCCCAGTATAGAAAGAGCCGCTAGGGCTATCGCTCTCACTTGCCGCTTCTATTCCAACCAAAGCTCCCGATGACTTTGAGTAAACTCTACCGACCAAAAACTTTATTTCACCGGAAACCATTTTAATTAGCTATCATTCGACGGTGCTGGTTTTGGTTTTGCAGGTGGGGGTGCCTCACGTTTATTATAATTTTCCTTATTGAGAAAGAGCTCGAATGCCGGTGAGTTGATGCTTGACGCCTGCAAGTCGGCATCAATTCTCAGGGCGTTGCCATGAAAGCGATTGGACGGTATTACTCTACCATCTTGAAACACGAGCCAACTGGCTTGCTGCCAGTAAGGTATTTCTTCCCATACCTTAATGTCGGTCATGTCAACAACGACATGCCATATACTGGTGCCGTCCTTGAGAAGTTCTGACTCGGCACTCCAATTATCAGAGGTAGCATAAAAGTCAGCTAGATATACCTTGGCTTCATGGCTTTTAGCTTGACTAAGAAGTAGTTCATATACCGCTAGAATTGCTCTATCATCGGCATTAATGACTTCAGGAGGTGCCTCTGCTGCCGGTGGCGGTTCTGGTTCTGGAGACTCGGCCATGGGAAACCCCAGGCTTTCACACCCCGTAATCGATAACGCCAGTACCGCTAGTAAAGTAATGATAATGATAGGCTTTATGCCCCTCTTATGAAAATCAGAAAGTATCATTTCTCTCCTCTCTAAGTTTACCAAGCTGAGCTATCCTAGTCTTTTCAGTCTTTATTGTTTCGCTTCAGCCAGGTTATTTGTTCGATTGTACCACTATTGACTAGGACGGCGCCAGTCCGAGCTAGCTTTAGTATCAGGATTTATGCGTTCTTGAGCTAATTCCTTTCATAATTATCTGGCTTTCAGTTCTTTTCATTATGTTATAGCTCCGTTTTCTATATGTCAAAGAAGTTGCAATAATTTTAAGCATACTGCTATAATACGGCGATGCTTATTGACTTTCATACCCATGTCTTCCCCCCCCAGATAAAGAAAAACCGCGGTAAGTATATTGATAATGACCCCTGTTTTGCCATCCTCTACTCTAAGAAGGAGGCCACCCTTGCCACTGCTGACGAACTCATTGCCAGTATGGATAAGGACGGGGTTAATATGTCCGTTATTGTTAATATTGGCTGGACTACCCACGAGCTGTGTGTGGAAACTAATGACTATATCTTGGAATCGATATCCCGTTACCCCGACCGTTTAATCGGTTTTTGTGCCGTTCAGCCGCAGTCATTCGAAGCCGCCATAGCTGAAATTGAACGTTGTGCTCAAGGAGGAGCCAAGGGTGTCGGTGAGATTAGGCCGGATATGCAATTGTTTGACCTCGTGGATGATGAGGTGATGGCGCCCTTTACTGACGTTTTACGTAAGCACAAGCTAATTTTACTTATGCACGCGTCCGAGCCAGTGGGACACGACTACCCTGGTAAAGGGATTACTACTCCGGAGACGCTCTACCCCTTTATCACCCGCTACCCTGATTTAACCATAGTCTGTGCCCATTGGGGCGGGGGCTTACCCTTCTATGCCCTAATGCCTGAGGTAAAACAGGCGATGAGTAATATTTTTTTTGATACGGCGGCTTCACCATTCCTGTATAGTCCTCAGGTATATCATCAGGTTATCTCTTTGGTTGGGGCTGACAAGATTCTTTTTGGTAGTGATTACCCCTTGGTGGCACAGAGTCGCTTAATAAAGGAAATCAGGTCTCTTGATTTGGCTGAGGAAAAGGAAAACCTGATTCTATCCGGTAATGCACAGAGATTACTGGGCATTAAAGGTGGGCCTTAAAATATGCAACAAGTTCGTTCCTTTATTGCCATTGAACTACCTGAGGAGTTAAAGGTCGGACTTACCCAGTTGCAGGCTCGGCTGAAGTCAGGCGAACAACCTGGAGTGAAGTGGGTTGATCCCTATGGTATTCACCTGACATTAAAATTCTTGGGTAGTATCGAGGTAGATAGGGTTGGCGAGATAACCAGAGCTATAGAAGAATCTGCTTGGGGAATAGCCCCCTTCAATCTGGAGGTCAAAGGTCTGGGAGTTTTCCCCAGCCTGAGGCGGGTTCAGGTAGTTTGGGTTGGGGTAGGTGGGGAGGTGGACAAGCTAGGTCAGTTTCAGCAACGCCTTGATTCTAATTTGGCTCTCCTTGGTTTTGCTGGTGAAACACGGTCTTTTATGCCGCATTTAACGCTGGCGCGTCTTCGTAACCAGGTATCGCTGCGTGAGCGACGAAGATTAGGGCAGCTTGTTACCAGTGCCAGATTCGAAGCAGCTTGTGCCATCAGGGTAGATTTCATAGACTTGATGAGGAGCCAACTAACCAGAGAAGGTGCTATTTATCACCGAATTAACTCAGTTGGATTAAAGAGGCACTTGTCAGCCGCCACAACTTAGTGTATACTGCATAATACTTAAATTTGTTTGGGAGGTGGACTTCGTGGAAGAATTTAATTTTCCCACATGTCAGAAGTGTAAATCCGGAGTTTTGGTACCCCTGTCTGATTTTGGTAGTCAAGGGGCAGCTATTCACTACAAAGCTTGGGTCTGCACCAGTCCTGATTGTGGCTTTAATCTGAAAATTAGGAATGGTGATATTTATGTTAACGAACCTATTATGAGCGGGGCACTCCATGCTTCGCGCTCCCGCTAAAATATCCAGTGGTTCACCTTAGTGCTCTGGACAATGGGGTGAATGTGTTCCCTCAGTCAGCTGAATTTAGGGGGATAGTGACTCAGTTATTGTTACCGAAGTGGTGTATAGGTTATGGGGGGGGCGGATTCCTCTGTTATGCCTGCCGTCGCTCATTACCTCGGATCGTGTCTCCGCTCTGTCCCCGGTGTGGCAGCCCACAACCCAATGGCGTACTTTGTCCCAGTTGCGTTAGTTGGTAAGTAGAGATAGAAGACATAAGCACTCCATATGACGGCGCTGAGGTTCTAAAAACAACGGGGTGGGCCTCAGTGTGGTGGCCAGTACGCACTAGAAGGTTTAAAGATGTGGTTAACACTTCCTCTGATTAAAACTCATCTCTTGTATGGAGAGAGGTATATAGACGGGATAAACAGAGAGTTACGATTAGGAGTAAAACATAGATGGAACTGCAGATAACAGGTAAAAATATAGAGCTGTTACCTGCAGTACGTCATTATATTGAGAGCAAGCTGGATAAACTGAGTCGCCATCTACCTGATATCATTGAGTCTAAGGTAGAAATATCTGAAGAAAAGACTAAGCATCCCCAACAACGCTTTGTAGTGCAGGTAACTGTAGGCAGTAATGGCACTATCCTCCGTGGTGAAGAAAGGGGAGAAGAGCTGTTCACGGCTATTGATAAAGTAACCGTAACTATGGTGCGACAAATTGAGCGTTACAAAGGCAAGCGGTATCGTAAGGGGAGAAGACGTAATTCATTAGCTAGGGGTAGGTTAAGCGAGGCAGTGACGGAGGAACAGCTTCCCCAAAAAGTGGTTAAGGTTAAGCGGTTTGTCGTTCAGCCGATGGTGGTGGCGGAAGCCATAGACCAGATGGAGTTTCTAGGTCATGATTTCTTCCTCTTCTTTAACGCCGACGCTGAAGCACTTAATCTGTTATATCAGCGGAAAGATGGTAACTATGGTCTTATTGAGCCGGTGCTGGAGTAACCGGGAAAAAT
>CAYFEZ010000085.1:0-6150 GCA_964342215.1 uncultured Dehalococcoidales bacterium
AAAACCAGAGGAATTAGTATCTATTGTTGGTGACTATGAGGCCCTGGTGGTGCGCAGTCAGACTCAGGTTACTGCTGAGGTAATCCGAGCCGGTGAGAAACTACAGGTTATTGCCCGAGCCGGTGTCGGTGTGGACAACATTGATGTAGACGAGGCAACCCGGTGTGGCGTTGTCGTAGTTAATGCCCCTACCGGCAACACTATCTCTGCCGCTGAACATACCATCGCCCTTATGCTCTCCTTAGCTCGTAACATTCCTCAAGCTAACGCAGTGCTCAAATCCGGGGTGTGGCGACGGAGTGATTTTATGGGCACCGAGGTAAGAGGTAAAACGTTGGGCATCATCGGTTTGGGTAATGTTGGGTCGGAAGTAGCTAGACGTGCCCGTGGTCTGGAGATGCGGCTCATTGGTTATGACCCGTTTATCTCTGTCGACCATGTTCAAAATATTCAAGTGGAGCCGGTTCCTTTAAAACAGCTACTCAAGGATTCAGATTTTATTACCCTCCATATTCCGTTAACTGCGAAAACTAAGCGAATAATTGGTACCAAATAACTGGCTTTGGTCAAACCTACAGTTCGTATCATTAATACTTCCCGGGGCGGGCTAATTGACGATAGGGCACTTGTGGAGACGGTGAAGGAAAGGAGGGTGGCTGGAGCTGCCATAGATGTCTTTGTTACGGAACCGATTACCGAGAGCATCCTCTTTCAAGAGGATAACATCGTTGTTACCCCGCATTTAGGAGCTTCCACCGCCGAGGCTCAAGCCACAGCCGCCAAAGATATTGCTACGCAGATTGTTGAGGTATTTAAAGGACAGCCCGCTAGGTACTCGGTTAACGCTCCTCTTGTCCCAGCGGAAACCCTATCAGTACTGGCTCCATTCATTAAAGTGGCCTCGGTCGTGGGCAAACTGGTCAGCCAGCTGGTTGAGGGACAGATGAGTACCGTTCAGATTGAGTATGACGGTGAGATTGCTAACTATGATACTAATGTTCTTAAGGCAGCCGTGCTGGGGGGATTACTGGAGGGAGTGAGCGAGGAACGAGTTAATCTGGTTAATGCCAATATAGTGGCTGCCCAGCGTGGACTGACGGTAGTGGAACAGAAAAAAACTACTTGTGAAAATTATGCCAGCCTTATTACTGCAGAAGTTACCACCAGGGCCGGGGTTACTGGGGTAGTGGGTACTGTAATGCGCGGGGAATCTCATATTGTTCGGGTTAATGAATACTGGATTGATATTGTGCCCACTGGAGGTTATTTCCTGTTTAGCGACCACTTAGACCGTCCCGGACTTATCGGAACTGTGGGCAAGATAACCGGTGACGCCGACATTAATATTAACGAGATGCATGTAAGCCGTCTTAAATCCCGGGGACAAGCTTTAATGATACTAGCCCTAGATGAGCCTTTGTCTGAGGAACAACAGCAGCAAATACTATCTATTCCCGATGTCCATTCCGCCAAACTGGTAAAAGTATAGTCAGTAACGTTTAAAATTAGGCGCCTTGTTGAATTCCAACCCAGATTGAAGTTATACTGGTTCAAATCATGATAGGAGACGACTCAGATGGACTATGAAGACTTGGTACTGGAGAAGAAGGCTGGGATTGCCACCATAACGTTGAACGCTCCGGATAAGATGAACGCCCTTACTGCCAAAATGAGAGAGAGTCTGCCTTTAGCTGTCCAGGAGGTAGCTAAAGATGATGAGGTAAAGGTGGTGATTGTTACCGGTGCCGGCCGTGCTTTTTCCGCTGGTGGTGATGTAGAGTGGATGAAGTTAGTCCTCGACGGTACTCTAAATCTATCTCGCTATGAACGTTTTCAGGTTGCCGGCTTGGGTTGGGGAAATATTTTCCCATGGTTGAATAAGCCGGTGATTGCTGCTGTAAACGGGGCTTGTGTTGGTGCCGGACTGGCAATAGCCTTGAGTTGTGACATCAGGATAGTCTCGGAGAAGGCCAAGTTTGGTTCATTATTTATATTACGTGCCCTAGTTCCGGACTGTGGCATGAGTTATTTCCTGCCCCGGGCAGTGGGGACCGGTAAAGCTCTGGAGCTTATGTTCACCGGGGAGCTAATCGATGCCGTTGAGGCAGAACGATTGGGTATCACCAATCGAGTTGTTTCTCCGGACGAACTGATGAAGATAACTCAAGAGCTAGCATCCAGAATTGCTCAACAACCCCCGATAGCTCTGGAGCTAACTAAAAGGCTGGTATATCACAGTAAACTTGACGATATCACCCGTCACTTTGAGTGGGAAACGTACGCTCAACAATTGTGCTTTCAGACTGAAGATTTCAAAGAAAGTGTGGCAGCCTTTCTGGATAAGCGACCTCAGCCTCAGTTTAAGGGAAGATAGGCACAACTATACTAATTTATGAAGAACTAACCCTGCGGGTATCTTTAGATAAAAGTAGGTTGTTTTTCGACTACTAAACTGGTGAACCCGGAATCTGAATCCAGATAAATGCTGATTCTACTTCTGGTCAGTTTCGAGACAATCCATATACACACTGGAGACGACTCAGATGGACTATGAAGACTTGGTACTGGAGAAGAAGGCTGGGATTGCCACCATAACGTTGAACGCTCCGGATAAGATGAACGCCCTTACTGCCAAAATGAGAGAGAGTCTGCCTTTAGCTGTCCAGGAGGTAGCTAAAGATGATGAGGTAAAGGTGGTGATTGTTACCGGTGCCGGCCGTGCTTTTTCCGCTGGTGGTGATGTAGAGTGGATGAAGTTAGTCCTCGACGGTACTCTAAATCTATCTCGCTATGAACGTTTTCAGGTTGCCGGCTTGGGTTGGGGAAATATTTTCCCATGGTTGAATAAGCCGGTGATTGCTGCTGTAAACGGGGCTTGTGTTGGTGCCGGACTGGCAATAGCCTTGAGTTGTGACATCAGGATAGTCTCGGAGAAGGCCAAGTTTGGTTCATTATTTATATTACGTGCCCTAGTTCCGGACTGTGGCATGAGTTATTTCCTGCCCCGGGCAGTGGGGACCGGTAAAGCTCTGGAGCTTATGTTCACCGGGGAGCTAATCGATGCCGTTGAGGCAGAACGATTGGGTATCACCAATCGAGTTGTTTCTCCGGACGAACTGATGAAGATAACTCAAGAGCTAGCATCCAGAATTGCTCAACAACCCCCGATAGCTCTGGAGCTAACTAAAAGGCTGGTATATCACAGTAAACTTGACGATATCACCCGTCACTTTGAGTGGGAAGCTTACGCTCAACAATTATGCCTCCAAACTGAAGATTTCAAAGAAAGTGTGGCAGCCTTTCTGGAGAAGCGACCTCAGCTTCAGTTTAAGGGAAACTAGGCACTGCTTGCGTATGTCTATACTAGGCGATTAAAAACTAGTCCGGCCGGTTGTTTGGGATAAAAGTAGGTTGATTTCCTCGGCATCCGGTCACCAGCATCGGCAACAGCTTGAATTATTTCTGCTTTAATCGGGCTTAGTAAAAATGCTAGTTGGTATTCTTGGTCTAGTACCCGGTTTATGGTATCCAGCCTGTCATAGCTATAGGTAAGGCTCGCTTCCTCCCTATCACTACTCAGCTCTAGCAGTTTCTCTAGTATGATATGGTCAACGATACTGACATCTAATTTCTTGTATAGTTCTGTATGAAAGTAGGGTATCATCTGGCTGGCCGCCGTTAAGTCACGTAGTTTTAGCACTAATAGATGCTCTGTCATCAAACCGAAAAGGACAAGCCTAACCTGGTCTAATTCGCCGGTCAGTAAATCATCGACTCGTTGCCAGACATCGGGTGTAGTCAGTGGTAACTCCTCCATGTCAAAGAATACCTTTAGCTTGGCCATTAACCCGTCCATGGTCAATTTTGATATGCCACGTACCAACCGGTGAGGAGGTAGAATAATAAGACCAGGGTCGGCAAAGTCAACTAATGTCATCATCACAAAATTAAATGCTTCATTCCCCGATACTGAAGAGTATGCTCTCTTCTCATGCTGATAAGAGAGAGCACTTTCGTAACGGTGGTGTCCATCGGCAATATAGAGCGGTTGAGGAACTAATCTACTGCTTATTTGATTCACCACTTTAGGTTCAGTAATTGCCCAAACATAATGACTTTCCCCATTAGCACCGCTGAAGTTGATTGCAGGTTTATTCCGATCCGCTAAAGCTAATAGGGAAGAGATTTGTTGTCCCTTGTCGTCGAACAGAGCTAAAATGGGGCTGGTATTGGCCTGACAGGCCTGTAGTAGACTTAATCGGTCATTCTTGGGCTCAGCTTTCGTGCCCTCATGAGGGTAAACAACTTTCTTGTGCCATTCCTCTAATCTAACACGGACAGTTATACCGCGGCGTCGGTATTGCTTTCCCTGACGGGTAAAATAGTGGTCGTGGAGATAAATAGCCGGTAACTTATCAACTATAAGAATGCCCTGTTCCAGCCACCGTTCTAGGGTGGTTGCCGAACGAGTATATTTATTGTCCGTAATTGTATCCTGAAATAACTCGCGGCCATGCTCCAGTCGAATAAAGTTATACTCATTTTTGTGATAAAGTTCTTGCTGCATCTGTGGAGTGGTAACATCATAGGGGGGACAGATAACTGTGGCCAAATCTTTAACCAGTATTTGGTTGTAACACACACCTTGAAACGGGTGAATTTCAGCCACGTTTGTCTCTTACATGCTTTATCGGTGGGTAGTTTCTATCGCTATAGTATACCGTGTACCACTGGAATAGGCAAATGGTTGTGTCCGTTCCTAACTTATGCTTAAGGCATCGGGTATGGCTCGTATAAGAGTATTTAGTATTCTGGGAATAGGCAGCCGTTTTGTTGATTATTTGTCTACTATGTAATAGAATGATAGCTACCGCATATACCATAAATGCTTTTAGGAGGTAGGATAAATATGGATATAGCCGTTAGGATCGACCAAACTAAATACAACTTTTTTCGCTGGAGATATGAGCTCAGTATACCCAAAAAGTTAGCCCTATCATTGGGAGTAGCCGTTCTCGTCGGCCTTCTGGCGCAGGCTAGAATTCCTCTACCGGGGACTCTAGTGCCGATAACGGGACAGACATTTGCCGTGTTGCTGGCCGGTGTGCTCATGGGAAGATTGTGGGGTGGGGTCAGTATGGCTATCTATGGCGGGCTCGGTTTTGCAGGAGTGCCATGGTTTTCCGGTTGGGCCAGTGGTTTGGGGGCTACCGGAGGGTATATTATCGGTTTTATTCTGGCGGCCATGTTCCTGGGTTATTTTACCGATAAGTTTATCAGGTCGCGCAGTTTCCTTAGTATGCTGGTGCTGATGCTTTTTGCCAACTTTGTGTTGATTTATGTTCCTGGTCTTATCTGGCTGGGACTATGGCTCAAAATGGTGAATGGAACATCGGTTACCTTTATTGCTCTTCTGGGAATGGGAGCTGTGCCCTTTATAATTGGTGATGTTATTAAAGCTGCCGCGGCGGCGGGGATAACCAGAGGAATAACCCCTAAATCAGCCTATAATGGTGAGGTGGATAAAGGCAAGTGGGCAAAGTGGCCCCTCCCTTAAGGGTTTGGGAAATTATCCCCCTTCGCCTTTAAGTATTCTTGTGATGGGAAGGGGGGCCTTTACCTTATTCACTCATAGTCTGCCAGAACAGTTTCCTGTAATGATTAAGGAGTGTTGCTGCCGTGATTGAGCAGTATAGCTCTGGCAGTTAGATGATGCGGAGTCGATGAAAGAGGCTGACGTTAAGGAACAATTAGATGATATCTTATCACAATTTTCTGGGGTAAGTGCCGACCTTATCCCGGTACTCCAAGAAGCTCAGGAGAAGTTTGGCTATCTGCCTGAGAAGGCGATGCAGATAATCGCCAAGTTCCTGAGGCTACCACGGAGTACTGTTTACGGAGTAGCCACCTTCTATGCTCAATTTAAGTTTGTTCCTACCGGCGAGAAGATAGTCAAAGTATGTCGGGGAACTGCTTGCCATGTGCGGGGTGGAGGGCGTGTTCTCAGTGAGGTGGAGACGCAGTTGGGCATTAAGTCGGGAGAGACTACTGACGACCTCAAGTATTCTATAGAAACAATCGCTTGTTTTGGCTCATGTGCCCTAGCACCTTGTCTCCGGATTAATAACAACGTCCATGGCGAAGTAACCC
>CAYFEZ010000086.1:0-6114 GCA_964342215.1 uncultured Dehalococcoidales bacterium
TCAAGATGGCAGAACCGTAGCCGCCCAGAGCCATAAAAGTGGCATGACAAAGTAATATTTGCCCACTGTAACCTAAAAATATAATATGCCCTATTATGGTCATGATGTATAAGGCAATGATGGTTAACACCCACAGATAATAACTTTCAAGCACGAAGAACAAGATAGTCAGGACAACGGCTATCGTTAGGAGTGTGATATAATGCTTTCTAATTCTACCGCCTCCTTTATGAAACTTCCCGTGGCCCCAGTATACCGGTGGGGCGGAAGATGAGCACGAGTATCAGGATAGCAAACAAAATAGCATCTTTATACAGCGAAGTGATATACCCGATGGTGAAGGCTTCGATTAAGCCCACCAGAATCCCCCCGACGAAGGCCCCCGTGTAGCTGGTTAATCCACCGCCAACAACAGCAGCAACAAAGCCGAGTACTCCATAGTGCATCCCCGCACTATATATAACGTAGGTAAGGGGAGCAATAATTATACCGCCAAAAGCGCCGATACCGGCGCTTAAAACTACGGCCATGATAACCATGTTTCTGGTATTGATGCCAACCAGCCTGGCAGCCGCCGGATTTTGAGACGTGGCTCTCATTGCCTTACCATATAGCTGCCGATTAAAGAAATACCACAGTGCCAGACCAACAACCACGGTAGATCCAATCATTATCAAGGATTGGATAGGGATGGCCGCACCAAGAAACTTTACCCCAAGTTGCTCGGTAAAGGGAGGTAAAACAAGGGGGCGCTTACCCCAAGCCACCATCATTATGCCATCAAAGAGGAAAGCGGCACCTACCATTATCAGCACTGACACGTTGAAATTAGGCTGTCTCATACGGCCTAGGGTTAGTCTTTCAAACAATACCCCTATACCTGCAGTTACGATAATAGCTAAGAGAGCAGCGACTGGCAGGGGCATGTATGACATAAACATTATGGTGAGGAAGCCCCCGAAAAGCATATATTGACCCTGAGGAAAATTGAGCCAGCGAGCTACGTTGAAGATGACCACAAAACCAAAAGCTACCAGAGCATAGAGTGCCCCGTTAGAGAGTCCACCAATCAACAGTTGCAGAAACAACGTCACTCCCTTCTACATCCGCTTTGCGTGGTACGCGCCTTTAAAAGACAACCGCGGGTTTTTTAAGACCATAAAGCCTACGCACGACTACAGCGGGGGTAACTTGACTGTGCCCTCTTTATTTCAGCCACAACCAAGTTACCCCTTAGCTTTACCATAGACCATTGCACCCGTTCTCTTGCCCTTTTTTATTGTAGGAGCGAGAAAACCCCGTCCTTCACGGTAAGTATATAAAATTCCTTGGTTGGTATACCGTTATGGTCGGAGGGAGAAGTGTTTCGTATTCCCCAGGTTTGCTCCAGCCCAACGGTGTGTTCTAGTTCGTAGCGAATAGCGTCCCGTCCATCCTGAAGTGTCCCATCGAGACGTGCTCCGGCTCGTATCATAGCGTCAACCATCCACTGTGCTGCATCCCATCCAACCCAACCCCACTCTTCCATTAGTATCTGTGCTTTATCGCCACCGAATTCGCCAACCCAAGCGTCCGCAAATGCCATGTTAGCCGTGGTTAATGGATGGTCTGCCGACAGCAAGCCTAATCCAACCAGCATGGGCGGCATTGCCGGAAGCACCAGATTCTCTGGTTCAAACCCTTTCATAAGGGCGAGCATTTCCCCACCCGTTAGTCCGGTGGGTCCACTTACTGGTATATCCAGTTCCAAAAGAGCTATCCCCTTCATCATCGGCCCAATTACAGCTCCACCACCACCTAGGTGAAGGCCATCCACTTTAGCTGCCTTTATCTTGGTCAACTGGGCTGTAACATCAATAGCATCCGGATCAACCCTTTCCACCAAGACAACCTCCAAGCCAAGCTCTGCCCCTACGGTCAGTGCATAGCCCATATCCTCCTCACCACTCTCGTCGGTGGTAGCCAGCACGGCTAGCCTCTGGACTCCATGCACATCCCTTAAATATCTCAATACACTCTCAGCGAACCCTTCCTCGCGTGGGAAATTAACGAAGTCGTAGGATTCTGAGTTGTTAGCGGGACGCTGCCCGGTTGTGTTCCAGAGGAGGGGGGTATAACCCCCTTTAGCCGCTTCCATAGCAGCTACGCAGTTCTGGTTAAAGATTGGCCCTATCATCGCCACTACCTGATCCTTCTCAATGAGTTTTTTAACATTGGTGGCGGTTACCTCTGCCTCTGTCTCGTTATCATGAATGATGTAATCAATCAGCTTACCATTTATGCCTCCGGCCTCATTCACACGCTTGATATAAAGGTTACTGGCATCAACAGATTGGGTACCGTAATAGCCACCCCATCCGGTCATCTCCCAGTTCCCCCCTAATTTGTACGTCTCCGGACCAGCTGGTTTCCCGGCACAGGCAGCACCGATTCCCAAAAGTAAAGCCATAATAATCATTATAGAGGCTATTTTCATGCTTTTATTCATTTCGTTCCCCTTTCATTTGCTAATGAATGTGCAGGCAAAAAACTAAAGAACCCACCCTAATTACATTTCATAGTCTCCTTTCCATTTCGGAATCAACGTAATCCCAAATAAAGGAATTATAACCACAATACAGCTTTTGTCAAGTATGGGTTGACAAAAGATAGGATTGAGGGCATAGTTCGATAACGTGTGATTTTGTAGGAAAACAGAATAAACCTTAAATCTTTATTTGGTGCGGTCTATTCAAAAAAAGGGGAGGTAATACATGAAGAAACATGATGTGGTAATAATTGGCGGGGGACATAATGGACTAACGGTGGCGGGCTATTTAGCAAAAGCAGGAGTAGATGTCTGTGTTGTCGAGAAACTAGATAAGGTAGGAGGAGGCGTTATCACTAGGGAGCTGACTCTACCGGGATTCAAGCACGACGCAGCCTCAACTATTCATCAACTAATTCAATATAATCCTCTGATCCATCGAGACGAGCTAGGACTTCTATCCAAGTATGGACTCAAATATATATATCTAGACCCGCAGATTTCTATTGTCTTTCCGGACGACAGGGCGTTAATTATCCACCGAGATGTTGATAAGACATGCGAGTCCATAGCTCAATTCTCCAAACGTGATGCCGAAGTTTATCCTAAGTTCTTGGAGTATTTGAATCAGTCGGCCCGAATAGCAAGTGTGGCTACCTTCTCTCCCCCAATCCCACTTGGTCGTATGATAGCGATTCTTGATCAGAGCGAAGAAGGGCAAGAGTATTTAAGGATAATTCTCTCAAGTGCTGCGGATATAGTAGGTGAATGGTTTGAGAGCGAACATATGCGAATTGCGATTACCAGAATCATTTCTGAGGAGATGATTGCACCTGGAGAAAAAGGAACAGGGATAGGTATATTTATGTATGGTCTTTTTCATACCAGAGGGCATGCCATCCCTGAAGGGGGTTCAGGGGCTCTCAGCGAAGCACTCGAAAATTTTATAAAAGATAATGGCGGCACCATTAAAACCTCAAGCCCAGTTAAAACCATTAAAGTGGAAGACGGTGAGAGTAAATCAGTGATTCTGGAGAACGATGAGGAAATTACAGCCAATAAGGCCATCATATCCAATCTTAACGCCAAACAGCTTTTCTTTGACCTGTTAAAAGAGGAGGATCTACCAACAGGGTTCCGGAACAAGGTTAGCAGGCTAAAGCATAGTTCTTTTGTACCACTTCTTCAAGCCATTGCCCTCCGAGAACCGCCAGAATATAAGACTGGGGAAGATGTCAACAATACAGTAGTTGTAGAACTAACACCATTTATGGATGATTACGTTCGTATGTTTGAGGACTATGTACATGGGATCCCCAACACCAAAATGCCATTAGCATGCGTGGCTACATTGGTTGATCCCACTCGTGCACCAGAAGGGAATCATACACTTTATCTTTACCACTATGAACCATACAATCTAAAGGCAGGTGGCCCTGGAAAGTGGGATCAGATAAAACAGGAGGTGGCTGACGGTATTCTGGAAACCCTGAGACAACGTACCACAAATATGGGGCCCGACAACATTCTTGGTAGGTGGGTGTTCAGCCCTCTTGACTTTGAGAGATATAATCCAGCCTGGGTATCGGGTGATTTCCTTCATATGGGAATGTTTATGACCCAGATGTTTGCTAATAGACCTCTGCCCGGTTGGGGCCAGTATCGAACCCCTATCAAAAAACTATACATGTGCGGCCCAAGCACGCACCCCGGTGGTGGTGTAAATTGCGGTGGTAGAGCTATGGTCCAAGTAATCATGGAAGACCTAGGTATCGACTTCAAAAAAGTAATTGCAAAATAAATAACAATTAGAAATAAGTACAGGGCCGCCTGCTCCCAAATAGATTACCAACTGTAATGTTAGACTAGGTAAAGTCACAATAGCTTGTTTTGTCTGCTAAGCAACAGGACGTACGTCTTGAGCCGCGGGTCCTCCATTATTCTTAGTGAAGGCCCCAGGCTCCATTATTTCCGTTCTCCGTAGCCTCTCTTGACATGGCGTCATTCTTTATCTACACTAAAAAGAGCCCTTTTCAGAGATTACACGTATGAAATGTCCCGTCTGCCACAATTTAATGATAGTGGTTGAGCATGAGAAGATCGAGCTTGATTACTGCCTGAACTGCTTGGGAGTTTGGTTCGATGCAGAGGAGCTGGAACTTTTGCTAGAGGCTATGCAACTGGAAGGGAATAACTTGTCTTTGGATAATATTTTCACTTCACCTGAAACCAAGTCAACGGAGAAAAAAAGAAATTGCCCAATCTGCGGTAGGAAAATGAAAAAGGCAACCGTTGGGCTAGAACCAGAGGTGCTGATTGATGCCTGCCCGCGGGGAGATGGGCTTTGGTTTGATAGTGGTGAAATTGGCCAATTAATAACCCAACTGCCCGACAAGCCGTCTCGGAAATCAGACTCTCAAGGACGTATAATCACGTTTCTAGGAGAAGTATTCAAAGTACCGGACTAAAACCAACCAAGAAAGAGCTGCTGATACAACGCTCTCCTGTATGTGCAAGGAGTCCAATGGCCCGTTATACGAACCACCCGAATGCTATAAGAACGAAACTGTTGAGGAGGTTTTAAATGACTGCGCTCTATATCATCATAGGCATTATAGTAATTCTTCTTATCTTACTGGCTTCAACATATAATAGTTTGGTCAGGCTGCGCAACCGGGTGAAGAACGCCTGGGCACAAATCGATGTCCAGCTCAAGAGGAGACATGACCTTATCCCCAACTTAGTGGAAACAGCCAAAGGTTACATGACCCACGAACGGGGAACATTTGAAGCAGTTACCAAAGCCCGTAACTTAGCCCAGAAGGCAGTCGGTACCGGTGCCGGTGCCCAGGCCAAAGCTGAGGGCGGACTCAGCAGCGCTCTGGCCGGACTTATGGTTGTAGTGGAGAACTACCCAGACCTGAAAGCCAGCCAGAACTTCCTAGCTCTCCAGGAAGAACTGAGCTCTACTGAAAACAAGATTAGCTTTTCCCGCCAGTTCTATAATGACTCAGTGTTGAGGTATAACAACAAGACACATATGTTTCCTTCTAACATAATAGCGGGCATGATGGGTTTTAAAGCCAGCGAATTCTTCGAAGTCACGGCAACGGAGGAGAGGCAAGCACCCAAGGTTAGTTTCAGCTAGCCAAGAAACACGACTATGTGGGAACAAATTAGATCTAATCAAATTAGGTCGGTAATACTGGTAGCTGTAATGGCGGTACTACTGGTTTTGATTGGCTATTTCTTGGGCCTATACTTCTTGCATAGCGGCATGGCTGGTGTCATCGTAGCTCTTGTGATATGGGCAGTGATGAATCTGGTCGCCTTTTTCCAAGGGGATAGTATATTACTGGCGCTATCTAAGGCGCGGAAGATAAAACGCAATGACTACCCTCGTCTCTATAATATAGTAGAGGAGATGAAAATTGCCTCTGGCCTGGAGAGAATGCCCGATATCTATATCATCGACGACCCAGCTCTGAATGCATTCGCTACCGGCCGGGATCCCAATCGGGCTGCAATCGCGGTAACCTCAGGACTTCTGCAAAAGCTCAACCGTGACGAACTCCAAGGCGTCATTG
>CAYFEZ010000087.1:0-6108 GCA_964342215.1 uncultured Dehalococcoidales bacterium
CCTTTCTAATGGTGTGTTCGTTGAACGACCACCATATGGCACACTTCGATGCCGGAGAATGGGGCCGTCCACACCATCATTTATGTTTATTCTCGGTCGCCCCAGAAATTCAAGAAAACGCGGAACAGGGTGCCGCTGACGGAAGAGCAAGCAAAAATATACAAGAACCCAAACAAGGATCCGCGAGGTCGCTGGCGCGGAATTCCGATGACCGCACAGGGCTACCGGCCGAATCAGATGTACGAGATTGTTGCGCCCGGCGGTGCTGTGCACACACCTCCAGGAGGTCGCTGCTGGAGTATGATTGAACCAAAATATCTCAAGCTCAAGGCGGCCGGTCGAATTTACTTTGGAAAAGATGGAAACTCACAACCAAACGTAATTCGGTACCTCAGCGAAGTGGAAGGCTTTACTCCCTGGACATGGTGGCCCAGTTCGGAAGTTGGCCATACAGATGCGTCAAAGAAAGAAATTCATGCGCTTTTTGGAAAAAAAGATGCTTTCGACACTCCCAAACCTGAGCGCTTGATCGAGCGTATCCTGCATATCGCAACCAATCCCGGCGACCTCGTTCTCGACTCCTTCCTCGGCTCCGGCACCTCCGCCGCCGTCGCCCACAAGATGGGCCGGCGTTACATCGGCATCGAAATGGGAGAGCACGCCGTCACCCATTGCGCGCCACGCCTGCAAAAGGTCATCGATGGTGAACAGGGCGGCATCTCGAAGAGCGTCGGTTGGCAGGGCGGTGGCGGGTTCCGTTTCTACCGCCTCGGCAGTCCGGTGTTCGACGAAGACGGCCATATCTGCCGCGACATCAAATTCCCGATTCTGGCCGCCCATGTGTGGTTCAGCGAGACCGCCGCACCCTGGGGCGGCAATCCGGGAACGCCGTTCCTCGGCATTCAAGTCGGGCGGGCCTACGCCCTACTGTACAACGGCGTCCTTGGCGACAAGCGAGTCAACGGCGGTAACGTGCTGACGCGCGCCACGCTGCGCGTCATCCGCGAGGAAATCGCCAATACCGATCCCGGCTTCGACGGCCCGCTGACCGTTTATGGCGAGCGCACGGCCTTAGGCGACGCCTCGTGCAAGCGGGAACAAATCATTTTCAAACAGACACCCTATGACGTCAAAGCCCGGCGCTGAGGGAAAAGTCCATGCAGTTGAAACAATACCAGACCGATACGCTCTCCGTCCTCCGGCGGTTCTTCGAGGAAACGCGGGTCGCTGGGCCGAAGAACGCCTACGAAGCCATAACGCGGGAGCCGGAGCACAAAGTGCGCCTGGGCGCCTACGCCGACGAGTACCGCCCCCTTAAGGGTCTGCCGGGCGTTCCTTACGTCTGTCTTCGCCTGCCCACGGGCGGCGGCAAAACCATCCTCGGTGCTTACAGTATTGCCATCTCCAAGGACACCTGGATCGAAAAGGACTATCCCCTGGTCCTGTGGTTGGTTCCGTCCAATACCATTCGCATCCAGACGGCGGAGGCGCTCAAGAACACGCGCCATCCCTACCGGCGGGCTCTCGACGAAGCCTTCGAGGGACGGGTCCGAATTTTCGATATCTCCGACTTTGCGCAAATACGCCCCCACGATATCCGCGACAACCTGTGTGTCGTCGTCGGCACGATCCAGGCGCTACGGGTGTCCAACACCGAGGGCCGCAAGGTCTATGCCCACAACGAAAATCTGGAAACGCATTACAGCGTCATTTCCCCTAGCGCGCCGGACCTGGAACGTTCCGACGCCGGTCCGCACAAGGGCGATATCAAATTTTCCTTCGCCAACCTGCTGCACATTCACCGCCCGCTAATGATCGTCGATGAGGCTCACAACGCAGTGACGGGCCTGACCCGCGAAATGCAGCAACGGGTGAATCCCTGCGCCATCATCGAATTCACGGCGACGCCCCGGCTTAATAGCAACACACTGCACAATGTCACGGCCCAGGAGTTGAAACTGGAGGAAATGATCAAGCTGCCGATCATGCTTTCCGAGCACGACACATGGCAGAACGCCGTCAACGGAGCCGTGAACAGCCGGGCGGCGCTTGAGGAAGAGGCCAAGAATGATCCCGACTACATCCGCCCCATCGTCCTGTTTCAGGCGCAGACGAAAAACCAGGAGGTTACGGTCGAGGTCCTAAAAAACCATCTCATCGACGTCGAACAAATCCCCGAGAAACGGATTGCCGTCGCCACCGGGGATCAGCGGGAATTGGACGGCATCGACCTGTTCGACTCGAAGTGTCCCATCGAGTATGTCATCACCATGGAAGCCCTGAAAGAGGGTTGGGACTGTTCCTTCGCCTATGTTTTCTGCTCCGTCTCGAACATTCGCAGTGCTACGGACGTGGAGCAGCTTCTGGGCCGTGTACTGCGCATGCCCTACGCCAAGCGGCGCGCCGCTGCAGACCTCAACAAGGCTTACGCCCACATTTCCGAGACCTCGTTCCAGGAAGCTGCGAAAGCCCAGTGCGACAAGCTGGTCGCCATGGGATTCGAGGAAGGCGAGGCCCTTGAAAACATCGAACCAGCACAGACCCGGTTGGATGTGGATGGTGGTTTGTTCGGGCCACGTCAAAAACCCAAGCCCACATTCACGCACACTGTCACCGCGACACCCGAAGTGGTGGCGGTGATCGAAGAGAGCAAGACGGCGGGCGTTGCCGTTCGCGAAACCGAAGGCGGCAAGATGGAAATCACCGTACCCGGTCGGGTGGGACAGGAATTTGAGAAGGCAATCTCCCATGCCATTCCTGAACGGGAGCGTAAAGGCTTCGCGGAAGCCGTTACGCAGTACCGGATTGATGTGAAGGACAAATTGTCACCAGCCGAGCAAGGCGAGACATTCACCGTTCCCCGCCTCATGACTGAAATCCAGGGTGAATTCGAGTTTGCCGACACCGACGTGTTCATGGAGTTCCATGACTGGTCTCTCCTGGATCATCCGGCGCGGCTGGATGAAAACGAATTCAACGTGCGCGAGACAGCGCGGAGCTTCGAGATCGACCTGGACGGAAACCGCATCACCTACCAGTTCGCCAGCGAGGAAGAACAGCTTGTCCTCGATATCGACGTGGAAGGCTGGACGGGAGAAAATCTTGCCCTCTGGCTGGACCGGCAAGTCCGCGATAACCAGATCGGCCAAACCGTTCTTCTGCGCTGGTTAAGGAACTTGGTTTCGCACCTCACCGGCCCGCGCAAACTGCATATCGCGGCGCTGATGCGTTGCAAGTTCATCCTGGCCAGAAAGATCCGGGAGAAAATCGCCTGCTTCAAGCAGACCGAGCGGAACACGATCTATCAGCGCTATCTTTTCGAACCCGGGGCCAATGTGGAAATTTCGTTCGATGACGGGTTCGAGTTCCGGGAAAACATGTACTTTGACCAGCGTTGCTATCGGGGCCGCTACAAGTTCTCCCGTCATTTCCTCGGGGCCGACAATGTCCCCGCTTTTGACGGGGTTGAAACGGGCGAGGAATTTCAGTGCGCCCAGACCATCGATAGCCTGCCCGAAGTCAAACACTGGGTCCGCAATGTGGCGTGCCACCCGAATTCCTTTTGGCTACCCACGGCAACGGACAAGTTCTATCCCGACTTCGCGGCAAAGCTTAATGATGGCCGCCTCCTCGTTGCCGAATACAAGGGCGCGCACATTGCTGACGGCCCCGACACGGCTGAGAAGCGGACTATCGGGCAACTTTGGGAAAGTCAGAGCGGAGGCAAGGGCGTGTTTCTCGTCGTCGAGAAAGCGGTGGACGGGAAGGACATGCGGGCGCAGTTGACGGAAAAGATGTCGGGATGAACTCTTTGAGCCAAGACAACCATGATGATCCGGATTTAACTGGCGATTTACCGGCCTCGCCAGAAAGACCAATAAAGACATCTAAACAAGATGATCTGGATCGTAGTCGATTTGTCCGGAGGATTTGCGACGCCCTCATTAATCGCAAAACCAAGAAAGCAACCGGGGTGGTCATTGGTGTGACGGGACCATGGGGTAGCGGGAAGTCCTCAATACTCAATCTCGTTCATGAATATCTTGTTGCGAAATACCAAGACGCTGTGGCCGTTCGATTTGACCCGTGGTTGGTTTCCGGACGGGATGAGCTAATTGGGCAATTCTTTGCGGAATTCGTTGGTACGTTGAATAAGGACAAACGGCCGGGAGAGAAGACGAGAAAACTCGCAGAGAAAATTGCAGCATATGGCGCACACGTAGCTCCGTTGGGAAACCTTCTAAAACCCGGTGTTGGTTCAATGTTTTCGAGCGGGCTCAAGGCCATGGAAAATCTCCTCCAACGTGACGAAGGATTGTTCTCACGTCGTAGTCGATTATTCAAAGACTTGGACGACATTGATGTACCAATTGTCGTCTTCATTGATGAATTGGATAGGGTCGAGGACAAGGAGATCAGGTCTGTTGCACAGCTCGTGCGTTCAATTGTGGACTTTCCGAATGTGTCCTACTTATTGGCCTTCGATGTAGACCGTGTTACCGAAGCGCTAGGTGACGGAAAAAAAGGTAGAGGACAAGCCTACCTTGAAAAAATCGTTCAATTCCAAATCCCACTCCCGATCACCTTTGATGACGAATTGCTTAGGCTACTCAAAACGGAGATTGGGAAACTTTCAATCGAGTTGATCCTTCCTGAGGACTGGCAGAGTTCAAAGGGCTTCGAAGAACTTATAGGGGTTTTTATCCCAGGCTTGATCCAGACACCGAGAGACGCGAAGCGCCTAGTCGGAGTTTTCCATGTCTTGGCGGAGATGGTGGGGAACGAAGTGGAGTGGTTTGATGTGCTAGGCCTCGCCGCTTTACAGGTCAAGGCCCCGGACGTGGTGGATCGAATTCGGGTAAATCCGGACTGGGTTGTTGAAAATCCGCTCGATAGCGTCGAAAGCATGGTCCTGCGACTCTTGGAGATGCCGCATGAGGAAAAACTATCGCGTGTACTTGGAAAAAAGGATGAAGGACATCGGAATGACGCCGAATACGATGCACTATCGAAGGTATTGGCGCATCTATTTCCGTTTCTTGACGACAACCACTCAGCGCGAGATAGAGGGCCAGACCGTATTTGCATGCGGCGTCCGCTACTGACAGCGTTACGGTTAGGTCTTATTCCGGGCGTGGTCTCCAAGGACTCGATTATCGAATTTTTTTCGCTTGGTCGGACCGGCATGGAGAAATATCTCAAACGTGAGTTAGCGGAGGACAGGTTCGGATCTTTCTACGACAGATTTTCGGATGTCTACCTTTCATCATCGGCTGTTAATCATGAGAACTTCTGGCATGCCGTTGGTGCGTTCCTGAAAAAGCCCGACAACAATTGGCTTAGCGAATATTCGCCCATGCCAGAGATCGCCCGAAATTTTAAGCTGCTTTTTGAGGAGGCCATTACCCACGGTGAAAATTTCAAGGACCAGGCAAAAGATGTTTTTATGTCCTTACAAGATGATGGAGATATCACTCTTACCGCCAACCTGTTGAGATCACACATGTGGCAGTATGGACTGTTTGGGTGCGAGGAACGCGGCAAGGGCGCTGCCTTTTTTAACAAAAAGCAAGCTGAGGAGGAGGTCAGCCGTGCTTCCGCAAAATACCGTAAGGCGCATTTGGCAGGAAATTGGATTGCCGGGTGTTGGAACCTACAACCGGTTTTCATTATGGAGAATACGGGGGATTGGGACGACGACTGCAAGAAACATATGGATCATTTGATTAGTGACAACGACGGCTTGGACGGCTTCACGTTAATGCTTATTGGGGGTCATTACGAAACAGAGAAATCATCTATCGAGACGATGGTGTCCTACGAAAACTATATTGAACGGCTTCGTAAGCGACTTGCCGATCAATCGGATCAAACACCTCACGAAACAGTTCGTGTGGCGATCGAGAAGGCATTGGGAAAATACTAATAATCCTTGGTGACATCTCTCAAATGGTAAAATGCAGAAACTCAAAGGCCCTCACAGACGCACAACTTAGATAGCGGAATTAGAATACCTTGTTTCCGATCCCGGTTCCCTTCGCACCACCGATTGAGTTTCGAAAAGGTCAACAGCTTTCGACCTGTAAGCCATTGATTTTAGGCGGTCTC
>CAYFEZ010000088.1:0-6050 GCA_964342215.1 uncultured Dehalococcoidales bacterium
TCGTGCTTATGGAACTGCACCGTAACCAATGGGAAAAACACCAAAAGAAGCAGTGTCAAAATGAAAGAAGCGCGGCGCAACCCCAATAAGAACGCTGCCAGGCTATTCTCAATTCCTTCTATTTATGATTAACCTTAGCTCGTCATTCCTGGTGTTCCCACAATTCAAACAAAAGACCGTGAGCGGCTCCCTTTGGCCTTGACCAAGTTACTTTTGACCTGCGATATGTTTTTCCCAGTAGACTATTATTCTCAATCACTCTAGGTTCTTCAAGAACAAAGCCGACTCCTGCCGACTTAAATCTCTCTATAGTTTCATCCAGATTATCACAGAATATGGTGATAGAAAAAATACCTTCTCCTCTTTTCTGAAGAAACCGGTCTATCGGGCTGCCGGATTCAGTAGATGCCATCACCGTTAAGACGACATCGTTATCACCCAAGCGGGCATTAGCCACCTTCGCTTGAACTGGAACTTCTGGAGCTTCAAATCGACGAAACTCCTCAAAGCCCATTTTATCATAGTCGTTCATCGCCTCATCTAGATCATATACCGCCATGTTTATTTCGGTCACTCTGACACCGCTACTCATTATAGATTACGTCCCCCTTCGTTATATTTTTGGAAGTATAGTATCGCAATTACCACCATTTGTCAATTTTCTTATCTCTCTAATTGTCTAACTTCCAGTGAGAGATGCGGGGATTTTAGCAATTATAATCGCCCGTAATTTTCGATTTCGCGAAATAGCCATGCTGCTAACGGGTCGCAGAATGCTCCGGTGGTTCAGGAAACTCAAGTGACTCTCGGATGAACCTTAGCAAGTCTTGTGCGGTCTGTTCTTTAACTCAGGTGATTACAGCTTTACCATTTTATCTTGAGGTAGAGCTTTGGGGGGTGGTTTGATGATTTGGGTATTCTCGATGTCCTCAATATGACGAATGAAACGGAGCTTATTCTCTACTCCCCAAAAAGTTGGATAGGGAACCCGTTGAGTCGCAATCTCCACCTTCGCCGTAATAAAACTGGTTTCTTTCGCCTGAAAGGCCTCATTTATAGTTTCCTCGAACTCCGGAAGCTGTCTTACCATCCGGGCATTTTTGATTCCGGCTTCGCGTGCCATTCCTGCCAGGTCGGTCGGGCCAGAGGTAAGGGTAGGCAATCCACCAGTCGCCTCGTAGGCTTCATTATCAAAGACGATAACTGTCAAATTAGGGGGGTTTTGATAGGCAATGACCGGCAGTATGGTAAGAGTAAGCAACATGCTACCGTCACCATCCAGAGCAAGAACCCCTCGATGTGGTAATGCCAGAGCCAGTCCCAGAGCAAGGGGGGTGGCATGACCTAGGTAAGGTTGATACAAGTTACCACCTTGGTCTTTCAGCTGATACCATTCTCTAGCCACTCCACCAAGATTCGTGATAATAAGTTCATCGGTAATTTTTGGAGCTAATAATTGGAGGCACTCGTATCTGTTCACGATACCTCCTCCCCACTCAGTAAAACAGCCACTGGTTTCCCGTAGGCTTCAACAGTCTTCTGACCGCGCACTATCTCAGCAGTTAACCGGTCACTTTCTTGAACAATGGTATAGGGAACCCTTAAGGCATCCAGAATAATAGGGGCAATATGCCCACCACCAAAATAAAAGTAAGCAGTGCCATCACCAAAGCTACCGCGGTGGTCCACAACCATCAACAACGGAAATCCTCCAAGATTACACTCTAGGCCAGTCAACGCGTAAGCGCCAAGAGCAATCCCAGTGTTTTCCATCAAAATAGCGGGCTTTTTCCCTCCGAGCCAAGCTCCAGCGCAGATGACAATACCGTCACCTTCATTGTTTACCGGGACATGCTTAAAGTACGGATCACGCATAATGTGGGGGATAATTGGTCCCACCGCGCTACAAGATAGGGTAACCACAAAATCAATCTCAGCTTCTTTTAAACCCGCAATAATAGCCTCAATAGCTTCAGCTTTCATATTTGGAAGCTCCTCTGCACAAGATCAGGCTTATGTTAACGACTAGTTTAACTTTTGTCAAGTAGGCATACCGTTTAGCAAAAGAATGGAATTATTAAGGTAGTGGCTATCATAATTTACAAGTGCTCGTGCGTACGGGATGTGGTCATGACTTTTTATATGTGGAAGACAGAGAATGTTTGGTTGTTTTCATGACGAACTTATGGCCCTAGTTGGTTTTAAAAGTAAGGCCAGTATTAAGCCGATGGCACTCAGTACAGCACAAATCAAGAAACCCAACTGGTAACTACTGGTTACATCAAATATATACCCGATTAAGACTGGAGCAATAGTAGCACCAACGGCAAAGCCAATATCGACAAAACCGAAGAGCACGCCATGGGCTTTCAGCCCGAATAACTCAGCTATTATTGGTGACATGGGCACAGATGACCCACCCCAAGCAAAGCCAAAAATAGCCCCAAAGAGGTACAGCATCCACAACTCGTTAGCGAATTGCAGCCAAACTAAAGCGGTTAACATTGCACTAAGGCCAATAATGAGAGCTGGACGGCTACCAATTCTATCAACAACATTACCTATCATCAGACGAGCGACAATATTTGCTCCTCCAGCTAAAGCTAGAATATTGACGGCACTGGTTTCAAGAATTCCCAGTCCGGTAGCATGAATAACAATATGCACTACCATAGCATATATAGAAAAGCCGACGCCGAGAAAGATTACCGGAAGCATCCACAGCTGCTTGGTACGAAGGGCTTCCTGAAAAGAAAGCCCTTCAGCTGCCGAATTTAAATTATTGTGCTTTTCCTCCATTCCACCATCGGGCAACTGCCCCCTGCTCTGCGGATCACGCTGGAACAACTGGGCAATTAAAACAATTAATATCAGTGAAATTATGCCCACGATAATATATGAGGTACGCCATTCGTAGTTAGAGATGAGCCAGCTGGCCAGTAGCGGCATAACTGTTGTGCCAGTACCTATCCCAGCTAACACAATACCGGTCATCATGCCTCTTCTCTTAACAAACCACCGGGCTGTGGTCGACAATAAGGCAACAAAATACCCGCTGAGACCGATACCCATTATTAGTCCGTAAACCAGATATAGTTGCCCAAGACCACTAACCTGGGACAACAGTAAATAGCCCAGTCCCGAAAGAATGCCACATGCGGTCAGTACCAGCCGGGGACCAAACCTATCGTTTAGTCTGCCCGCAACTAAACCAAGAAAACCACTCAGGATTACAGAAAGTGAGAAGGCTCCTGAGGTCGTTGCCCTTGTCCAACCAAACTCCACCAGCACCGGTTTAAAGAAAACACCAAAGCTAATATTCCCCCCCATTGCTACTGCCATGACAATAAAAGCAGCGGCAACAATCACATAGCCGTAGAAAAATTCAGGCTTCCCCTCTTCAGTCATACATAAACAACCTATTTAAGCATTACTCTCCAGCGGGGGTTTGTTACGGAACATTTCCCCAGGGGTTTCTATTGTGAGCATACCGTCAACTTCGACATAGTATAACAAAGATCTTACCCTTCGGTATAATATTCGATGAGTCAGTTATTAATATTTGGAGAGCCATACAATAGCTTTTTTGTCTGTTTGTTTTTATAGGACCCAGACAAATTGAGTTAATGTGGTGGAAGCTAAGCGAAAATGAAGTATAGAATCGGTCTGGAGATTCCTGTTAGTAGGGCAGACAAATTACTGAGGAAAGCTATCAAGCTGAGCTTAACTAGTGGATTTCTTTAAGGGCAATATAGGGCTATTAGTTAAAGGGACTGAGAAAGTCAATATGGTGTGGTTGTCTACTAAGTAGCGATTCTACCACTCGCCATCTTTTGGGCTTTTCCCGTTGATTTCTACTAATTCAATAATTAAACCATAAGACTCTCTAGGGTGTATCGCACATTCGTACATCTCCCCAAATCTCGGGTCATCTAATTTGACCTTATCGCTTACTTTTATACCTCTAGTTTGTAGTTCTACAACCGCCTCATCAAGGTTTTTCACCACTAGTGAAAGAAACTGAAAAGTTGGGGCTAATGTATCATGTTCTTTACCCATAGGAAGTGCATCATCAATGGACTCACCTATTTCTATGCGGAAAGGCATGTCGTCTCCCAACCAAGCACCTTTAGCTCGAAAACCATATTCCTCAAGCCAAGGCTGGTCAGAAGTTATCTTTGCCCCAAGGACATCCCTAAAAAAGCAAATAACTTTATCCATACTTCCGCGCTCACAAAAAGCATTGATGCCAAGGATATTAGTAATTTCCATTCCTTACCGACCTCAATTTACGGTAAAACTACCGAAATTTCTGGCTGACTCCATCCGTTAAATAAATCTAGCCTTATCGGAAAAATTTGTCAATATTACCCCATCTCAAATATCTCCCACATGGAAATTACAAATGTATAACCAAGCACTTAACATGAATAAAAAACCAAATAAGACCGTAATGGAAAGGTATGACCGGTCGATCAAGTTTGAGGGCAGTCATAAGGTCGATTCGCTTATATATACGGTTCTAATTCATCTTCATGGAGAACAAGCTCTTCCTGGCTAGATCCTATTCTTACAGTATAAAGGTAGATGACTTTAGCGCCTCTATCCACATTTATCCAATGATAATTCTTAACATCACCACTCTGACCGGCATACTGTTTTAAGCCAGTATTTACCGGACTTACGATGACTTTTTCGCCTATTTCGTATTTAGCAACCATCACATTACTCTCATAGAACTACTGGCAAATAATAGTATGCACTACCATAGTTGTCAACCATCTCCAGTATGCCATAAAAATTTCGAAGCTAATGAAGCGGCTACCAGCGCAAAAATCACTAAAGTACAAACAAGGAGGCCTCAATGAAGGATTCAAACAATAACAAGGAGATAGCCAAGCCATATCAGCCTTAGTTCATATCGAAAGTGATACATGTACCTGTGGTACGTGTTTCTATGGTATAAACCCCATGGCCGGCATTCCTAGTTATTTTTACAGAATTAGGGTAGGCTTATGCTTTTGGACGGTGTATAATTAATTCAATCCATTTATCCATTATCAATATCACATCGCCCTTCTGGTTCCTGAGCGTTATCTTAAATGTGATTATGCCGGCATTAGGCACCGATCTGCTGTCTCGTTTATCAGTGACCTCCAACTCTCCGGCTACCGTGTCACCTGGTTTAACGTACCCTCGAAATTTCACTCCCTCCCAGCCAAGCATACCTATACCGCTTCCCCCTAAATTCCAAGTTCTAGCAAATAACCCTTGAGCCAATGCCACGGTAAGGGCGCCTGGTGCTATTCTGCCTCCCATCTGAGTCGTTTTAGCGAATTCTTCGTCAACGTATATCAGATCGTAGTCCCCTGAAATACCAACCCAAAGCATAATATCGGTCTCCGTCACCGTTCTTGATGGAGTTACCGCTTTAGCCCCTACGATCACGTCTTCATAATATAGAGGTGCCACTTCAGTATTCATCTCTTTACCCCCTTGTATACAGTTTATCGCTTAAGCCTGCACATACGGATGAGCGCAAGGTTATCACATGTGTGGCATTACTTCAACACCCCTTCCTGGAGGTTCTCCATTTTATATTTAATACAGTAGCCGCCAAATCGTATTTAAATATAGACTGAAGGTTGTATGATTGGTTAGTACCGGTGCACAGGAAACCAAACTATGACTTCCGAGAATGAGGTGTTGGTGTTGGGGAAAAACTCGTATAGAGTTGTATGATTCGTCACAGGAAAAAATCCTGATGGGCGGAAGATAACCCTCTTTGGTACCTCAGTAGGAGGCAATTATTTGAAGTAGAAACCCTATGACATAAGTCGGTAGCCTTTACTATGGACGTTTACAGTCATATAATAGAGGGAATGCAAGTGGATGCTATAGCGTTATTAGATGAAGTAGTACCCGCAGGCGTTTCTCAAAAAAGTAACGCCAAATAAACGCCAACTTTGTCTGTTACGCAAAGAATATCCCCTTTAGCCGGGGTGGCGGAATCGGCAGACGCAGCGGACTTAAAATCCGCCGGAGCAATC
>CAYFEZ010000089.1:0-6016 GCA_964342215.1 uncultured Dehalococcoidales bacterium
TGGGGGACCCTTACCACTACCCATACGGGTCTCAGCTGGTTTCCTCGTAATTGATTTATCAGGGAAGATACGTATCCAGACATTCCCACCCCGACGCATATAATGGGTAATAGCTCGCCGAGCTGCTTCAATCTGGCGGCTCGTAACCCAAGCTGACTCTAGCGCCTTCAGCCCAAAATCACCAAAAACTACGGAATTACCGGTATGGGCTTTACCGCGACGGTGTCCATTGTGAGTCTTACGGTATTTCACCCGTTTAGGTTGTAACATCATTTTCCTCTTTTTCTGTAGTTGAGGGAGTTTCCTCGGTAGTTGTACTTATTGGTAATTCGACCGAGGCCTTCTCCAGTTGTACGGATGGCACGGTCTTCGCCCGTGTCGCCTTTGGCTTAACGGTTTTCCTTACTGATTTTGCACCAGGCACTGTTTTTCCCTTCTTCCCGTCTACCGCTTTGGCAGCAGTCGGTGGCTCTGGTTCAATCGCCATTTCCACTACTTCAGCAGCAGTCGGTGGCTCTGGTTCAATCGCCACTTCCACTACTTCGGCAGCAGTCGGTGGTTCCGGCTCGATCGATACTTTCCCCGTCTCTGTAACAGTAGGGAGCCCTGACTCAGCAGTTTTCTCTTCAATTTCCACCATCTTAAGTTCAGGGATAATATCACCCCTGTATATCCATACCTTAACTCCAATGCGACCCAGGGTGGTACGTGCCTCAGTAAATCCATAATCAATGTCAGCCCGTAGCGTATGCAGGGGTACCCGCCCTTCGTGCATAGTCTGGCGACGGGCTATCTCAGCACCACCCAGTCTACCGGCACAACTGATTCTCATCCCTTGGGCTCCAGCCTGTATGGTGCGAAAGATTGCCTGTTTCATGGCCCTGCGGTAAGCAATGTGGCGCTCAATCTGGTCAGCTACCGTTCTGGCTACCAGATAAGCATCAAGTTCAGGCTGTTGTATCTCTTGAATATTTAATTGCATCTTTTTTCCCACAATGCTCTCAAGGTGGAGCCGCATTTCATCAACTCGTTGTCCGCCCCGTCCGATGACAATACCAGGTCGGGCCGTATGAATAGTTATCGATATCTTGTTTGCCTGGCGCTCAATAGCCACCATGGAAACACCAGCATCCGGATACTTAGATTGAATCGATTGTCGGAGCATCAGGTCTTCGTGCAAAAACTCTGCATACTGCTTGTCGGCATACCACTTTGATTGCCAATCACGAATGATACCAATTCTAAAGCCGTTAGGATGAACCTTATGTCCCATTAACCCTCCTGCCCTGCAACAATAACAGTAATATGGCTAGAACGCTTGAGGATGGGGCTTACTCTCCCCCGAGACCGAGGACGAAACCTTTTCATAGTTCGTGCCTCATCAGCAAATATAGTAGTAATCTTCAAATCCGAAAGGGACATCTGAAAATTATTCTCAGCATTAGCGGCGGCTGATTTTACCACTTTAGCTACAATTCGAGCCGTCGGTGTCGGTGTAAACCTGAGTATGGTTAATGCTTCATCCACCGTCTTGCCTCGGACCATATCTACCAGTCTACGTACTTTACGGGGTGACACTCTAATGGCTTTAGCTACTGCTTTTACTTCCATTTTTTATTCTACCTAATCCGGGATAACTAATTTTTCTTCCTTACCTGGGAAATTTTTTCTCCCCTGGATATGTGTCCCCTAAAGGTTCGCGTTAAAGCAAACTCGCCTAACTTATGTCCTACCATATTTTCCGTGATATAGATAGGTATATGTCTTCGTCCATCATGCACCCCAATAGTAAACCCCACCATCTGAGGCAGGATAGTAGATGAACGCGCCCAGGTTTTTATTACTGCTTTTTGCTCAGAACGGATAAGCGCGTCTACTTTCTTCAGTAGTTTGGCATCAACAGCGGGGCCTTTCTTGGTTGATCTTGACATTTTTCCTACTTCCCTCTACGTTTAATGATCATCTTATCTGAAGTTTTTGCTTTGCGAGTTCTATAGCCCAGAGCCGGTTTACCCCAAGGCGTTCTAGGTCCGGGGTGGCCTATCGGGCTTCTGCCTTCTCCTCCGCCGTGGGGATGGTCACGTGGACTCATCGCCGAGCCCCTCACCGCGGGCCGCCAGCCTAACCACCGTTTACGCCCGGCCTTACCTAATTTGATGCTTCCGTGCTCAATGTTTCCTACCTGCCCGATGGTGGCCGAACAATCACTACGGATACGCCGCACCTCATTGGACGGCAATCGAACTAGGGCATATTCCCCTTCTTTTATCATTAGTTGAGCTGCAGTCCCGGCACTCCGCACCAACTGCCCACCTCGATTGATCTCTAATTCGATATTGTGAATCAAAGTGCCGCTTGGAATTAATTTTAATGGTAAAGTATTCCCTGGCTTTATCTCAGCATCACTACCTGATTTTATCGTATTTCCAACACTAAGCCCGGAAGGAGCGAGGATGTAACGCTTTTCCCCGTCAGCAAAGTGGATGAGGGCAATATTTGCCGAACGATTAGGGTCATATTCGATAGCCGCTACTCTACCGGGAACTCCAATCTTATTTCGCTTAAAGTCAATAATGCGGAGCCTCCGCTTAGCTCCGTTCCCTCGGTGCCGAACGGTCATTCTTCCCTGATTATTACGTCCCGCCTTTTTCTTGAGTGGTAACAGCAATGATTTTTCTGGCTTGTCTTTAGTTATTTCATCAAAGGTTAAGCCACTCATTCCCCGTCTGCCCGGAGAAGTGGGACGGTATACCTTTACTGCCACTTAAATCTTCTCCTCACTACTAAACACCTTCAAAAAATTCAATCTTATCTCCCGACTGGAGGGTGACTATCGCTTTCTTCCAAGATTGAGTTAACACCTGTCGTCTTCCTACTCTTCTTCGTTTACCCGGGACTGTCATCACATTAACGGTGGTTACCTTGACCTTAAATGCCTTTTCCACCGCCTGTGTAATTTGGCGCTTGTTAGCCTCTCCAGCCACCTCAAAGACATACTTCCCTTCAGCTTGAAGCCCGGTATTCTTCTCGGTAACTAACGGACGGCGTAGTACTTCATACAGATGCATGGTTTTTTCCTTGAGATAACCCGTGCCCCCACAATTGTTCCGCTTGGCGCACCGCCGTCACCGTCATCAATAACATTTTATAAGAAAGGATGTCAACCACATTAATTAGACTGGCCGGCAGAGTCTTTATCCCCCTCAGGTTACGAGCCGATTTAATTAGGGCTTCCTCCGGCTTACCATTAACAATAAGCACTGATGAATCTATGCCTAACGTTTTCATAATCTGTACCATTTCCTTAGTCTTGGGTTCAGAAAACTTAAATTGCTCTAAAATTTTTAATTCTCCGTCTCTGGCTTTAGCCGATAGGACACACCTTAGGGCCAGTTGACGCATCTTTCTGGGCATAGATTGTTGGTAGTTTCTTGGGTGAGGGCCGAAAGTAATGCCCCCTCCCCGCCGCAGTGGCGACTTCACACTGCCCGCCCGAGCATGACCGGTACCTTTCTGCCGAAACAACTTCCGGCCACTACCAGAAACCTCACCACGAGTTTTAACGCTGGACGTCCCTTGACGAGCATTAGCCCGCTGTCTTACCATTGCCTGATGCACCACCGACTGGTTAAATGGTACGGCAAAAACTCGGTCACTAATCTCAATATGTTCAACTATCTCTCCGGCCAGGTTAAAAACTGGAACCTGCACTTCTCTACTTCCTCCCACCCGATTTCTTTATCATCAGTAGTCCATTCTTAGCCCCAGGTACAGCTCCCCTAACCAATAATAAGTTACGGGTCGGGTCAGCTATAATTACCTCTAGTTTACGTACCATCACTCGGCTACTGCCCATATGTCCGGCCATGCGCATCCCCTTAAATACCCTGCCGGGAGATGTGGTAGCCCCAATGGAACCCGGGGCACGGTGGCGGTCAGATTGTCCGTGTGTTTTAGGTCCGCCAGCGAAGTGATGGCGTTTTACCACACCAGCAAAACCCTTACCCTTTGATACTCCGGTAATGTCAACCAGGTCACCGGACTGAAACAGGCTAACATCAACCTTCTCCCCCACATTAATAGTTTCACTACCTTCCATGCCGAATTCACGCAGATGTTTAAATTGCCCAAGTCCCTTGAGGTGCCCGCGTTCAGGCGATTTTAGCCGTTTGATTTCACCGAACCCAAGCTGAGCAGCATTATAACCCTCATTTTCCACAGTCTTAATCTGTATCACAACACAGGGACCGGCCTCAACAGCGGTTACTGCCTCTACTTTACCGTCATCCCTAAACAGCTGGGTCATACCTAATTTCTTCCCAATAATACCTTGAATCATATTTTTTACCAGCCTAACTATAGCTTAATATCTATTTCTATCCCGGAGGGCAGGTTCAGCTTAGCCAGAGCATCTATGGTTCTAGAAGTTGTCTCTACAATATCAATAAGACGCTTGTGGGTTCTAATCTCAAACTGTTCCTGAGAATCCTTGTCAATAAACGGTGAGCGAATAACGCTGAGCTTCTGGATATGGGTAGGTAGAGGTATTGGTCCTACAACAACTGCCCCCGTGGCCTCTACTGCGGCGACAATCTGCTCAACAGACTGGTCAAGTAGTTTATGGTCAAAACCCTTTATCTTAATACGAATCTTTTGCTTAGGCATATCTCCTACCTGTTGCTTTATTAACAATTTGGTCGACTAATGCCGTCGGCAGTTCTTCATACTGATAGAATTCTATAGAATGGGTGGCCCGACCTTGAGTTAACGACCGGAGACTAGTGGTATAACCAAAAGTCTCAGCTAAGGGAATAAAACAGTGAATAATACACAGTCCGGCATATTGTGTCTCGATACCGGTGATATGTGCCCTCCTTGAATTGATGTCACCAATTATATCACCAAGAAATTCCCCGGGAGCAACTATTTCCAAATTCATAATGGGTTCTAGAAGAGTAGGCTTACCTTTACGCATACCTTCCTTCAGAGCCATTGAACCTGCCATCTTAAAAGCTATTTCTGAAGAGTCAACTTCGTGATAACTACCATCATAAAGGCTCACCTTAACATCAACCGCTGGATAGCTAGCCAATACCCCACCCTCCAAAGCTTCTTTAATGCCCGCTTCTACCGCTGGGATATATTGCTTGGGAATAATTCCACCTTTAGTACTGTCGACAAACTGAAAACTACTGCCCCTCTCTAGCGGCTCAAGTTCAAGCCAGACGTGACCATATTGACCATGCCCGCCACTTTGTCGGACAAATTTCCCCTCCGCTTTAACCGGTACGGTAATAGTTTCCTTATAAGCGACCTGCGGTTTACCTACCTTCGCCTTGACCTTAAATTCACTAAACAGTCTTCTTTCAATGACCTCCAGATGAAGCTCACCCATACCGGAAATAATGGTCTCTCCCGTTTCCTGGATATAATTCACTTTAAAAGTGGGGTCTTCCTCAGTTAGCCTGTTCAGGGATTCCCTTATCTTATCCTGGTCACCCCTAGTATTAGGTTCAATAGCCACCGATAGTACTGGCTCAGGAAAATTGATAGATTCAAGTAGTAAAGGTTGGGAGGGATGGCACAGGGTGTCACCGGTAAAGGTATGCTTAAGACCTAACGTAGCGATGATAGCCCCTGTATCTGCCTCATCTACTTCCTCGCGAAGGCCAGCATGCATTAGTAATAGTCGTCCAATACGTTCTCTCTTCCCTCTGGTTGAATTAAGTATCTGCGCCCCTACCTTCACCTTGCCCGAATACACTCTAAAATAGACCAGTCGGCCCATAAAAGGGTCAGAAACTACCTTAAACGCTAATGCAGAAAAGGGGGCATCATCTCTAGCTGGGCGGGTGACTTCGGCACCAAGCTTGGTATCAATAGCCTTCACCGGAGGCATATCTAATGGTGAGGGTAGGTAATTTACAATAGCATTAAGGAATAGCCGAATACCTTTATTTTTCAGAGCACTACCACAAAGAATAGGTACTACTTTATTAGCTAATGTTGCTCGGCG
>CAYFEZ010000090.1:0-5933 GCA_964342215.1 uncultured Dehalococcoidales bacterium
TATCTTCATTGGGTTCAGCCAGGCTCATTCTTTTATTGGAAATGTTATAGCCCTGGCACAAATTTCCCCAGCGGCGTACTCGCATATCCTTTCGAGTGTGGAGATTATCAGCTTCCCGCAGAACAGCGTGATGTAAGTTTTAAATATTCCCCAAACAAGTAATTGCAGGGCTGCTCCCATTACCTTACAATACCCAATTCTACCACTTCACATTCATCAGACTGTGCTTGATTTAGCTTCAAATTTTATTACCACTGGACAAACATCGGCATGACGACGTGGATATAATTGTCTGCCCCCACCGGGCGAAGAACTCCGGGGCTTGATGGGTTGGTAACCTCCAGAGCTACCTGTGTCTCACGAAGCACACTAAGCATATCAGACAGATACTTACCATTGAAGGCAATCTTAGTTTCCTCACCCTCGACCATAGCATCAATCTCACCGACATCATCACCAATCTCCTCAGACCTTGCCGAAACGGTTACTTTGGCCGGAGTTGCTCCATCACCAGGGGTTACCACCAAGCGAATGATGCCACTACCGTCACGGGCGAAGATAGAAGCAGTCTTGGTGGCCCTTAAGAAATCGGCCACACTGATTACTGCTCGGGTATTGTAACTCTGGGGAATGAGCTGCGCATAATTAGGGAAGGCGCCCTGAATTAACTGGGATACTAATTCGGTATTCTTGAGACGAAACATAGCCTGACTCTTATTGGGGTTTACTGTTATTTCGACCGCCTCTTCTTGGTCAATTGTTAGTCGATGTATCTCAGCTAGAGTCCGGGATGGAATGATGACTTCCGTCTTCTGACTAACTGGTTCGCTAATGGGTAGCTTGTATACGGCTAGTCTAAAACCGTCGGCCGCGGCCAGTGTCAGTAAATTTCCCTCAAATTCGGCATTGACACCGGTGAGTACAGGGCGAGATTCCTCAGAAGCGGCAGCAAAGACAACTTGGCTAATGCCCTGACGAAGAGCTTCTACCTCGACCTTGGTGGTGGTTCCTTCGTCAACATTGGGTATAGGCGGAAAATCTTTGGCATCAACACCACTGATGCGGGCTTCAAATCTGGCGCATTTTAGTCCCAGGGTATTCGTCTGAGGAAGAAGGCCTATATCAACTTTTTCTGCGGGGAGTGAGCCAATAAAGTCGGTGAGAAGTCTGGCAGGGACGGTAATTGTCCCTTCTTCCTCTACCTTGGCACCAATCCAGCAACTAATCGCCATTTCCAAGTTAGTAGCTACCAGCTTAAGACGGGATTGGTCTGTAGTTAGGAGGACATTACTGGTAATAGATAAGGTTGTCCTGGCAGCTACGGCTCTCCCCACTATGCTTAGCCCCCGATTTAAGTTTTCCTGAAGACATGATAACTTCATAACACACTCCCAAAACTATCATTTGTAATTGAGTAGTATATACTAATGATTAATTCTACTCAAGGTTGATTGTTCCGCTTTTACCACCACTTTTCCTAACTAGTCGGATGTTGTCTATTACCATGCCTCGGTCAACTGCCTTACACATATCATAGATGGTTAAGGCGGTAACGGCGGTGGCAGTAAGTGCCTCCATCTCCACCCCTGTTTTACCTATACTCTTTACCATGGAGGTAATCTCCACGGAGCTATTCTCTTCGTCTAGATTGAATTCAACTTTGATGTCCCCGATGTGAATGGGATGGGCTAGGGGTATTATATGGGGCGTTTGCTTGGTTGCCATAATGCCGGCCAGTTGGGCTACCGTGAGAACATCACCTTTGGCCATTTTTCCTTTCTTTAATAGGTTAAAGGTAGAAGCCTGCATCTTGACATTGCATTTGGCTACCGCTTCACGCTGAGTATTTGGTTTCTCGGTAACATCAACCATGCGGGGTCGCCCAGATTTGTCTATATGAGTTAGTTCTACCATAATTAACCCCCTACCTGAGTCATTGGTCGATCCTTCGGAATATGGCTCTTTTCCAGGTAATGGCGTAGCGGTTTGTTGGTAACGGCCTCTTTGATTTGTTGTTTTAGTCCTACAGAAGATAGGCCCCCGCGCAGGGATTGTTTTAAGTCTATTTCATCCTTGGCTAACAGGCAGAGGCGGAGTTTACCATCGGAAGTGAGCCGTAGCCGATTGCAATCGAAACAGAAGTGTTCGGTAATCGGTGTAATGAAACCGATAGTACCCTGGGCATTGGGAAAACGGAAGTATTTAGCCGGGCCGTTACCGATACTAGGCAGGCAAGGTTCTAACTCGCCTAAATGTTTAATGTGGGTTCTCACATCACTTGCCGGGACAAACCGTGAGGGGTTAGTGTTTCCGTCGGTAAAGGGCATAGATTCAATGAAGCGTACGTGCCACCCATCATCAATAGTTTTGACCGCAAAATCAACAATTTCGTCATCATTAATACCAGACATAACTACCATATTAAGCTTAACTGGATTAAGCCCTACTGTCCGGGCGGCCTCAATCCCTTCCAGTACATCGCTAAGATTATGAGCACCATGAGTGATAAAGTTAAATCTATCTGGATTAATGGTGTCCAGGCTTACGTTAACTCGCCGTAAGCCGGCTGATTTTAGTTCAGCGGCATAGCCACTAAGCAAAGTACCGTTGGTGGTTAGAGCAATATCATCTATTCCCTCTATCTGGGAAAGCATTTGTATTAATTTAGGTAACCCTAACCTAACTAGGGGTTCGCCTCCGGTAATCCTTACCTTATTTATACCGAGTTCGGAAGCGGCTTGTACTATATGGAAAATTTCTTCATAGGAGAGAATTTCCTCATGAGGCATCAAGCAAACTCCATCAGTGGGCATACAGTAGATACAGCGTAAATTGCAGCGGTCGGTTATCGAAATACGCAGATAATCTATTGGACGGTTAAAGGAATCAGAAAGCCCTGTCATTAATGAAGTTCTCCTACGAAAGTTTAATGGTAAAGTCCGGTTTTTTTACATTTCCAGCAACTGGTATACTTTACTGGCGGCTTGCCCCCGATGGCTAATCTGGTTTTTTATTGCTAAGGGTAATTCAGCCATTGTTTTGCCCAGTTTAGGCAGGAAAAAGATAGGGTCATAACCAAAACCGTACCCTCCTTTTGGTTCAAATGTTATCAACCCGTGGCACTCACCAGAACATATCTCTACCTTACCATCCGGTGTTGCCACTGCAATAATACACCTAAAACGGGCGGTCCGCTTCTTTTCGGGCACACCCTTAAGCTGCTTTAGTAAGTAATTAACCCTTTCCGTATCTGAAGCACCCTCTCCAGCATAACGAGCCGATAGCCAACCAGGTTCACCATTTAAGGCATCTACCTCTAATCCGGAATCGTCAGCCAAAGAGAGTAGCCTGCTCTCAGATGCTAATGTACTTGCCTTTAAGCTGGCGTTTTCCTCCAGACTTTCACCTACCTCGTCAACTTTGGTGGTAATGTTTCGTTCTGCTAGAGTCACTAGTTGTAGGGGAAGGTATTGGAGTAAACTTCTGTATTCACCCACTTTGGCCTGATTATTTGTTGCCAATAGTAACTTACGGCACAATGGCACTCCAAGATTAGAATTATTTCAGGCTACTAATAAACTCGTCGATAGGTATGTCCGCCATCGCCATCGCCATCGCCTGATGGGTATCTCTCCCTTCAAAAATGGTAACCGTTGCTATCTGATTAGTCAAGGTCGGTAAATCTTTTCCCAAGTTTTTCCATCACCTCAGGCATGGTGGTGTATTCCATTTCCTCTAGGGGCAGACGGTGGGGCTCAAAGGGGCCGTGATTACGCATATAATCAGCCACATCATTTGCCTTTTGACGAGCGTTATCAAACGACTTATCAGCAAACATATCCCGCGGTCCTACTAGTTTACCTCCGGAAAGTTGGAAGCCTGCTGCCACCACTCTAGGCGGACCATCAAAGCGTGTCGGGGTGCTATCCGATATAGATACCGGCATTAGTGGCCCCATATGGGAACCACGCATCCAACCTTCTACAAGTAAAGGTAAAGTGAATGGCTCTAATATTTCCCCAACAGCTGGGAATTTACCTTGGGAGCGAACAATGCATACCGGGTCGTCCTTACCCACATATCGACCGGCAATCAAAGCTAACTTCTGGGTGGAGGATACCGCAGCAATTTCCTTGGTATCCCTGTGACATACTGCCTTTATCATATAGCGGGACGGTGCTCCGATGAAGACCAGCAAATCATAAATTTCTTCAGGAGTATTAAAGGTTATCTTCTGGTTCTTCTTTACGTCATGCACCTCAAAAGCGAAACCGCCGTGCATGTTAGAGGCAATAACTAGTCCGATAGTATTAAATGGGTCAGCAAACATCTTATATAATGGCATATTCCAGGCACCCGAAGAGGTCTTATCCGCCATAAAAATAATAATAGTCTCTGCCGCCCTCTCCTCAAATTCCATTTCAGCTACACCGGGTCCCATCCCTTTAACATTACCGGAGAAAGCATCCGATAGTAAATCTTGTCCCGCGCCATGTAATTTTAATTTTTTCGCTATCTCGGTGCAGTCCACGAAGGTATCCCAAGCTAGTTTATGGATTGTCTCATTATCTTCACCCTTCTGGTGGGTCATAATCAATTGCAGGTCGTCTCCACATTTGGTTACATAAGAGTCAATGAGTAAGCCGTCTCCTTTGGCCTTAGCCATAGACTCGTTGGCTTTGGCTAAAAGGTCGGGATGAGAATCGGAGTGTCCCACATAGCCACCAACATCAGCCTTTATTACGCTTAGCGTGATACGCATAAATCTACCCCTTTCTATGGTGTTTGGTCAGTATTCAATTCCCTGTCGGGCTATTATACCTTCATCAAAAGGATGTTTAATTTTTAGGCACTCGGTGACTAAATCTGCCATCTTAACTAATTCAATGTCCGCGTAACGTCCGGTAAGAATAAGTTCCATATTCGGTGGTTTTTCCTCTATAAGTTTAACTACTGCACTAAGATCCACCAGCTTCCAGGCTGTCGCTACATTTATCTCATCCAGTATTACCATGTCATAACTGCCGCTGAGCATAGCCTTATGGGCAGCGGTCAAAGCTTGCTTTGCCTGCTCCATCTCCTCAACCTTAACATTTTGCGGGTCAGTAAAATCTCTAAACCCAAACCTGTCTATTTTTATATTAGGCATCTTGGACAGAATATTCCATTCGCTGTAAGGGTAGTCACCTTTCATAAAAACAGTAATGTATACTCTCCATCCGTGACCAAGGGCTCGGACTGCTGCTCCCAGAGCAGCAGTGGTTTTCCCTTTCCCTTCGCCGGTGAAAATCTGTACGAGTCCTTTCTCTAGTGGTTTTGGTGATTGGTAATTGTTATTAGTTACCTGTTCTATCAATTTAAAGCCTCACAGGGAAGTAACTAGGTAACAGGGGAGTAGACGTGAACACATGGCCAATAGTATATCAATCTGCCTCAGCAATGTCAAGGGGATAGTTAGTTGTACGGGTTCTAGCGCGGTGAAGAGTTGCCTGTTCTAATTTATGATAGTGTGAACGAGCCCCTAAAAGTATCTGGTTGTCAGGTACGGGCGATATCAAGCTTGACTTTTATATCATTCACTTTTATAATACGTACACTTTAGTTAATACGTGAAAAATTTGGCCATAAAGTTTAAAATAGTAATGCCCGAGTAGCGCAATGGTAGCGCAACCGACTTGTAATCGGTAGGTTAGTGGGTTCGAATCCCCTCTCGGGCTGGGTATTTAGTTTTCATGACAGTATCGGGAGGGGTGCCGGAGTGGTTAATCGGAGCAGTCTGTAAAATTGCCGCCCTGACGGGCTTCGCAGGTTCGAATCCTGCTCCCTCCACCATAACTTAAACACAAAAAGCAGGGGCTAAACATTTGACGACGGAAATCTGTATAAGTATAATAGGAATGCTTGCCCACATAGCTCAGCAGGTAGAGCACGTT
>CAYFEZ010000091.1:0-5834 GCA_964342215.1 uncultured Dehalococcoidales bacterium
AGCGGAAAGGTACGCTCTACTCCGCTACCATGGGCAACCCGCCGCACGGTAAAGTTAGCCCCAACCCCACCCTGCCGCATCTTAATTACTACCCCTTGAAATACCTGGATGCGCTCCCTTCCGCTTTCCACAACCTTAACACTAACCTTTACCGTATCACCAGGTGCCAGAGTCGGGATATTGGGATTTGGTTTAACCTCAACTGGTAATGCTATATTCATTCTACCTACTCTCTGTACAAATTAGATTTTTTTAACCTCTCTACCAACCGACCCCCCGCCACACCCAAATTAGCCTCAGTTAATAATTCGGGACGACGCTGCCAAGTACGCCGGATTGCCTGCTCGCGGCGCCAGTCAGCAATTTTAACGTGGTTTCCGGAAAGTAAAATCTCAGGCACTGACCACTCCCTATATACCGCTGGGCGCGTGTACTGGGGGTACTCCAGCAACCCGGCGACATGAGAATCATCTAGCGGCGAAGCCCCTGAACCAAGTACCCCGGGCAGCAATCTGACTATAGCGTCAACTACCACCATCGCCGCCAATTCACCGCCACTAAGCACATAATCACCAATACTGACCTCATCGGTAACTAAGTGCTGGCTCACCCGTTCATCCACCCCTTCATAGCGACCGCAGATAAGAATCAGACGATTATACGCTGATAGCTCACAGGCAATCCGTTGAGAGAAAAGACGACCCTGCGGGGTAAGTAGAATAACAGGCAGCTCACTAGCCTTGCTCCCGTCGGTACCCTCTTCAGAGTACATACCTGATTTTATTGATTCTACAGCCTCAAAAATAGGTTCGGGTTTCAGTATCATACCGGCACCACCACCATAAACATAGTCATCAACGGTACGATGTTTATCATGAGTGTGGTCTCGAATATCATGAGCGTTAACACTGACCAGCTTCCGCTCAATAGCCCGCTTGAAGATGCCCGTATCCAACCGACTGTAAAACATCTGAGGGAACAGAGTTAAAATGTCAATATACACAGGTTACTTTCCCCCATCCTCAGGAACGGTATGCGCGGGGTGCTCGGTTACCTCTCCTTTGATAATCTCCACCGCGTGCGGAATGACAGGTAACACTATCTCGAGACACTCTCGAACTGCCCTTGGGCTGCCAGGTAAGTTAATAATAAGGCACTGCCCGCGGACACCAGCCACCGCTCGACTCAACATTGCAAACGGCGTTTTACTCAAGCTCTCGGCTCTCATAGTTTCAGCAAAACCAGGCACCACTTTATCCACTATAGACAGGGTCGCTTCCGGGGTGACATCGCGCGTGCTCAATCCCGTACCCCCGGTCGTGAAGATGACATCAATGCTACCTTCATCAGCCCACTCAGTCAGCTTCGCGGCAATGACGCCCACCTCATCAGGAACAATCTCGTACTTGACTACACAACTATCTACAACCGAGAGCCTATCCTCAATGGCTTTACCGCTCCCATCCTGACGCTCCCCACGCCACCCTTTGTCACTGATCGTAAGTATACCCAGATTAAACATCGCGCCTTATTCTAACATATATATGATGAATAGCAAAAACTTGATTTAGGGGTCACTTATTGCCCCCACACCCCTGCTTTCCCTTCTTGACTACTCCGCTATCACTAGGTAGACTGATTGAGCAATGAAAGTTATCGGTCTTACCGGCGGTATAGGTAGTGGCAAGAGCACGGTATCTAAATTCATGGCAGAACTGGGTACCGCCATTCTGGATACCGATAAGGTAGGGCACGAAGCATTCAAGCCAGGTACCGAGGCGTGGCGGGAAGTAGTGGCCACCTTTGGCCAGGAAATCCTCACCACAAGTAATGAGATTAACCGGAAAAAACTGGCTAAGCTGGTCTTCGGACAGCCCGAATCTTTAGCCCGGCTCAACCAGATAATGCACCCGCGGATGTATAATATGGTAAAGGCTCAACTTGAAGAATACCGCCGTCAGATGGTGATAATAGTAGTGCTGGAAACCCCCCTTTTGCTGGAAGCGGGCTGGACCCCACTGGTAGACGAGGTCTGGGTTACTGTAGCTTCTGAGTCCACCGTAATCAGACGGCTCAAGGAACGAACCGGGTTCTCTGAATCAGAGTCCTTAGCCCGTATCCGTACCCAACTACCCGCAGGGGAACGGATAAAACGTGCCGATGTGGTAATCAACAATGATGGCAACCTCGATGAGTTAAAGGCAAAGGTAAAGGAACTATGGAGTGGGCTGCAGGTATAAAGCACCAATAATTTGACATCTAGCTATAGTAACTGGTAGAATATCCAAGTTTGGGAGGCTTAAGATTTACGCTATTATCGAAATTAGTGGCAAGCAATATAAGGTAACCACAGGACAGACGGTAGATGTGGACCGCTTAGACGTGGCTGAAGGTAATGCCATTGAGCTGGATCGGGTATTGCTGTTGGCTGATGGTGATAAGATAACGGTAGGCACACCCGTAGTTGATGGCGCCAGGGTGATGGCTACCTCGCTGGGGGAGGGTAAGGGTAAGAAAATTATTGTTCTTAAATATAAGCCTAAGATCCGTTACCGCAAGAAGACCGGGCACCGTCAATTTTATACGAAGTTATTGATAGACGAGATAGTCGAAACGGGGACAAAAGACAATCTGGAAAAGAAAACTCGCCGACACAAGAAAGAGGTGATAGTCAGTGGCACATAAAAAGGGAGGCGGCAGCACCCATAACGGTCGGGACAGTCAGCCCAAACGGCTGGGAGTAAAGAGATACGCCGGTCAGCAAGTAAATGCCGGGACTATTTTGGTGCGTCAGCGGGGTACCCGCATTCATCCGGGTAGTAATGTAGGGGTAGGCCGGGATTATACCCTTTTTGCCCTCATTAACGGTGTGGTTAAATTTGAGCCTACCAGTAATAACCGGAGAAAGGTTAGCGTTTACGTTAGCTAGATAGTTATGAAAGACAAGATTCATCCTGAGTATTATGTGGATGCCCAAGTAATCTGTTCTTGTGGTAATACTTTCACTACCGGCTCAACTAAAAAGGTGTTGAAGGTTGAGCTATGCAGTAAGTGCCACCCATTCTTCACGGGGGAGCGTAGGATAATAGATACCGGTGGACGGGTGGAGCGGTTCCGGCGGCGCTACAATATGAGTAGTTGAATGGGTATACCAGTTTGAAGCAGGAGCGGAGTTATTGATCCGCTCCTTTTTTGTTAAGGGGTTTTATTGTGGCCAAGAAATTTTATTACGGAGGACAAGCAGTTATTGAGGGAGTGATGATGCGCGGGCGGAAGGTCGTGGTAACTGCAGTACGGCGTCCCAGCGGTGGTCTAGCTATGGATACTCAACCGCTGGCGGCCATCTATACCGGTCGGTTGAGAAAAATCCCTTTTGTGCGGGGTATAATTATCTTGATAGAGGCAATGGTACTAGGCATTAAGAGTCTGCTCTTCTCAGCCAATGTATCTCTAGAGGAAGAAGAAGAAAATATTTCAGGAGGATTAGTTTGGCTTCTCGTAGCGGTTTCCCTGGCTTTTGCCGTTGCCCTGTTCTTCCTGGCCCCCCTTTTCCTCACCCGTCTGATTAACCCCTACATTAATTCGTCCCTGCTCTTTCACCTAATAGAGGGCCTTATCCGACTTGTTCTCTTCATCGCTTATCTCAAACTGGTAACGCTACTGCCCGACATTAAGCGAGTATTTGCGTATCATGGGGCTGAACATATGACGGTAAATGCCTATGAAGATGGAATTCCTCTGGAAATAGACGGAATCAAAGAATATAGTACGACTCATGTGCGTTGTGGCACCAGCTTTCTGTTTGTCGTCTTGATTATCGCTATCATAGTTTTCACCTTAGTTGGACGGGATTCGGTATTGTGGATGGTGCTCTGGCGAGTCATTCTCATCCCGGTGATTGCCGCTATTGGCTATGAGATTATCTATTTTGGCGCTAGGCATCATAATAATAGTTTGGTCAGGGCTATTCTGGCCCCGGGATTATTGTTGCAAAAGCTGACTACCAGGGAGCCCGATGATGGCCAGTTAGAGGTTGCACTAGCCGCATTAAAACAGGTAGTAGCGATTGACCAACCTGAGGAGACAGCTCAGGCTTCCTCTTGATGGCTTGTCCCAATATCCCGTTTGCTTAACTGCTGGAAAAAGCAGGTCTTATTACCAGTATGGCATATCGGACCAGCCGGCTGCCCTTTAATCAGAATAGTATCGCTATCACAATCCTGCCATACCGAGTGCACTTTGATACAGTTACCTGAGGTCTCTCCCTTATGCCACAGCTCCTGCCGGCTACGACTGTAAAACCATACCTCGCCACTAGACAAAGTACGACGCAGTGCTTCCTCATTCATATAGCCCAGCATCAGCACCTCACCAGCGTCAACATCTTGAGCTATAGCCGGAATAAGTCCTCTTTCATCAAACTTCAACTCTTTTTCCCCCTTATCCCTCTCCCTCCTCACAAGGGAAACCAATTTCTCCAAACGACCTGACGCTCCTCCAAAGCTTCCTGACTGCTACCCTGCAGAAAAAGTATGAGTTAGCCAGAGTGTCTAGTCTTTATTTAGCCAGTAGCGTCTAGCGCCTGTTTCAGGTTAATGTCTCCAGTATAAATTGCCCTGCCGATTATGGCCCCCTCAGCCCCAAGCTGTTTCAATATTTTTAGATGGGTCAGTGAGGAAATACCACCAGATACGATGACAGGTAATCTGACGGCATCTACCAGTTCAGCGAAGACAGCAAAATTTGGTTCAGTAAGCGTGCCATCACGACTAATGTCAGTGTAGATAAAACGTTTTACTCCTAACCCCATCATCGATTGGGCAAATTCTACGACTGGGATCCCCGTTTGCTGTCGCCAACCGTGGGTGGCAATGTGCCCCTTCCGGGCATCAATACCCACGATAATAGATTCACTGAATTTACGGCACGCCTCCTCGACCAGCTTCGGGTTTTCCACTGCTACTGTACCAAGAATGACCCGCTCTATACCAGCTTGGAGTAACTGCTCAATTGTTTCCAGCTGACGGATACCACCACCCAGTTGTACCGGAACTAATAGAGCACTAGCTATCTTTTTTATATTATCCAGATTACACAACTCACCTATAGCGGCACCATCAAGGTCAACAACATGCAGCCGGGGTGCACCCAACGACTGCCATTGTAGGGCTGTATCCATCGGGTCATCGGAGAACACCGTTTCCTCATCATAGTCACCCTGATACAGGCGAACACAATTACCACCTCTGATATCTACGGCAGGAATTATTTCTATGGGGCCTTACCTCCCCTCCCATTTGCAGTACCTCGACCCAGAACGCTTACAGATTAATATTGGAAAACTTGCGCCTCGGCCGGACAACTTTCTTATTTGCCAAAACATCCAGCGCCCTATTAATGAATTTTCTGGTATCGCTGGGCATTATAACATCATCAACATAGCCTCGTTCGGCGGCGCAATATGGATTCTCATAGCGTTCACCGTATTCCTTTATTCTCTCTGCCCTTACATCATCCGGATTCTCCGCTTCCCTTATCTCTCTGGCGAAGATAACGCTGGCAGCCGTCTCAGGACCGACGATAGTAACATGGGCCGTAGGCCAGGCAAAAACAAAGTCAGCTCCAATAGCTTTATCCAGCATCCCGTAATGGGCACCAGCATAGGACTTCCTAATGATAACGGCAATCAAAGGCGTGGTAGCATCAGCCCAGGCAAAAAGAAGCTTGGCACCATGGCGCAGGATTCCCTTCCAATCTTGGTCCGAGCCTATCATAAAACCGGGGCAATCGTGGAGGGTAACCACCGGGATATTACACAGGTCACAGAATCATAC
>CAYFEZ010000092.1:0-5831 GCA_964342215.1 uncultured Dehalococcoidales bacterium
AATATTGGTAATTAGTTTGATTGGTGCTGCTTGTGCTTCCAAAGAAGCACCTGCGCCACCCCCCACACCAGCCCCAGCACCACCATCGGCAACAGCCCCAGCACCACCGCCAGCACCACCGCCAGTGTTTACAGAAAGAACCTTGCACTACGCTAATACCTCAGGAGCAGGAAACCAGCAGTGGATTGCTACTATGGAACCTTTTTCTCAGGAGTTGAGCAGGTTGACCGATGGGGCGATAACCGTTGTTCCCCACCATGGGGGTTCTCTATTAACCGGTGATGATGCACTGCCGGGCTTACAGGGTGGTTTGGCTGACCTTGCTCATTTCAACATGTCTAATTTTCTAGCGGAGTTCCCTTCTTCGGAAATGGGTGGTCTTAACGATCCTTATATATCAGGTAAGCACGACACACCGACATGGGCATACATCAATTTTATCGTCATTGACAAGTACTGGCAGGCAGAGGCTGAGAGGGCCGGGGTACATTTGCTTTTCCCATACGGCAACAATGAACGGTCTCTGTTTACCAACAAGAAGATAGAACACTTGTCGGATATCCAAGGTTTGAAGCTCAGAGGTACAGCGGCTGGAATTGAAGGTAGGTTCCTTGAAGCATTGGGAGCCGTTGCTATACCAGTATCCTATTCTGACTATCTTGATGCAGTAACAAAGGGTGTAGTTGACGGTTGTTTCAGTGTATGGGCCGAATTTCATCGAGCCGGGAAACTTGACCCCACGCCATATATACTCACCTCCGCACCAGGTTCGACCCAGTTTTCCGCCTCCCTTTTCTCCGGAGCCTATGCTAATTTAATGTCCGGGTCCCTATGGGATAGCCTGTCTAATGCGGAAAAAGAAGCGGTGCTACAGGCGGTTAAATACGCTGAGCAATTCTCAGCTACTAACTGGTACGAGTTGGAGCTTCAGCCAGAATACGACGCAATGAAGGCGTCAGGGAAATATACCTTTACCCCTTTGCCTACTGAAGAGTTACAACAGCTGATGTCGGATCCACTGATAGCCACCCAATGGCAAGATGCTGCTAAACTGGTGGATGATACTGGTGGTCCCGGGACGGAGCAGTTGAATGAATTCCTCAGGCTTGCCGATATGTCGAAGCAGGAGGTAATGGCGGAGTGGGAGAAAATGTGGGCTGACCGGCTATTAAACCTATGGTAACGGCTGAGGTTAGTATTTGACTCGCCGTAGCAAAGCAAGTAGCTAAGTCTATTTGCCACCGACAGGGGAGATAGAGACTATGAAAATGCTCGCCAAGTCTTTTGACTGGATGTCAACCGGCGGGGCTGGGATTGCCGCTGTATTTCTGGCTGGTATTACACTCATCATGGTTGCGGAGATAATTGGGCGGTTTGTCTTTAACAGTCCTATCCATGGAACATATGAAGTAGTAACCATCTCCATGGGAGTGTTGTTTCCCATTGGTTTTGCTTTTGCCGTTGTTCAGGGCAGGCATATTAGAGTTACTTCGTTCACGGAACGTCTTTCTCCCAAGGGGCAATCTATCATGCTTCTTGTCTCTTATATTTTGGCTTTCACTGTCACCGGGATGATGGCTCATAAGGCAGTTCAGGCGGCCATCAAATCAGTGGTGGTGGGGGAAGTCATCACCGGGGGCGTCTACCGGTTCTCTTCTGCTCCGGGAAAGATAGTCTTTGCCTATGCCGTGATTCTGTTTTGTATGGCGTTTCTGATACAAATTATCTACTCTGTTAGGAAGCTACGATGACAAAACAAAAGCGTCCTCTTCCAAGCGAAGGGGGCGCTCTGTACCTAGTGGAATCAATACAGTGGTATAACTGTTGCCATGCAGAGCATATAAATGGTTTTTGCTCTAGCTGGTCGTCGAGGAGATAAGCGTATTGGAACAATTGAGTCCGTTGTTAATAGGCTTAGCAGCACTTGTTGTGGTGGTAGTGCTGATATTAGGTGGGATACATGTAGCTGCGGCTCTGTTTATTGTAGGTATAGCCGGCTTGTCGATAGTGAGAGGTTTTGGTGTTGCTTATGATGCCCTCGCCTATATCCCCTACGCAATCGTGGCCAATTACAACAATGCCATTTTCCCTTTATTCCTATTCATGGGAGAATTAGCTTCAGTAGCAGGGATAACGGCCATGCTTTTTGATGGGGCTGAGGCGTGGCTCGGGCGAATCAGGGGGGGGCTTGCCATGGCGGTGTCTACAATGGCCTGCGCTTTAGGTGCCGTTACCGGCTCGGCTCTGGCTGCTTGTGCCATGATGACAAGGGCTGCTTTTCCCGAAATGGTGAGGCATAAATATGACCCAGCAACAATCGCCGGTGTGATTGCTGCCTCCGCTCCCCTGGCGGTGATTATCCCACCAAGTATTGGTCTTGCTTTCTATGGTACGTTGACTGAGGAGTCGGTAGGTAAGCTGTTAATTGCCGGCGTTATTCCTGGAGTGATGGGTGGAGTAATATACATAGGGTTGATATTTGTGCTGGCGACGTTTAATCCGAAGAAATGGCCGGTTGCGAATGTCCAATTCACTTGGGGGGATAGGAGACGAGGTGTGGTAAGTATGATGCCCATCCTGATGATGATGGCCATTGTCCTTGGCGGTCTTTATGCGGGTGTATTCTCTCCTTCAGAGGCTGGTGCTGCCGGAGCCTTCGTGCTTGTCGGGTTCGTTGTCTATTTCCGTCGGGGGGAAGCACCACGTGCATGTTGGGATGCGGTATGGGGAGCGGTCCGTGCCATAGCTATGCTGGCTTGGATATTGATGGGAGCGCTGTTCTTTTCTCGTTTCATGGCGCTTACTGGGGCTAGCGAGCAGATTGTAATCGCGATAGCGGCTCTTCCTATAGGTAAATACGGTATATTTGCCTTGCTCGTCGTCCTCTTCCTCTTTCTAGGATGTTTTCTTGAGCCCCTACCAATGATGGCAATAACGCTACCAGTCGTGCATCCCTTGATAAAACAGTTGGGCTTGGACCCTATCTGGTTTGGAGTAGTCCTTCAGGTTCTGGTTGGGTGCGGGATGATTACACCGCCCTTTGGTTTTAATGTATTCGGAGTTAAAGCGCTTATCGGAGACGCTGCCGAACTAATGGCGATTTTTAAAGCTGCCTTGCCTTTCCTAATTGCCATGTTGCTGATGATTCTAATACTCACCATATTCCCACAAATTGCCTTGTTCCTGCCTGAAATGATGGCCTGAAAGAGCCGGATTCTTTTGAAAGTTGTCCTTAGAACAAATTAAGGGGGTGTATATCTGATGGAAATTAAACGCTCGCCCGTTATTGTTGCCGGGCAACAACAAGCATATGCAAAAGGTACGGCTGTAATTGGTTCTAAGGGGTTTGTTTTTCTTAGCGGTTCAATAGGTATGGACATTAGTAACGGGGAAGTACCGGAAGGGATAGCTAAACAGACAACACTTGCCCTCGAAAATATAAAAACAAGGCTTGAAGAGCACGGCTCCTCTTTGGATACCATTTTGCATATATGGTGGTATATGAAAGGTCAATTCCCAGATGGAATACGCAGTAGTCTCGAATGGGAATTGTGCTCAAGAGAAAGGGAACGGTTCTGGGAAGAGAATTACCCTGAATTTTCCTCTCAAAACAACCCTCCAGCCTACACATTATTGGGCGTAACAGCACTAGCACTCCCAGATTTTAAGGTAGAAATAATGGTTATTGCAGCGATCCCATAGTATCCAAGCGAAATGGCATCGCTTGGATACTAATGAAGTTCAGTTTACTATAGTAGGAGATTAACTCGAGCTTGGGCATTAGTTAGGTTCGGCTAACCACTCAATGGATTCCTAGCTGGTTAATATATCTAGGATGTTGCCAATGCCGCTACCATCTAGTCGATATAATTCAGTATAGCCACATGCTGAGCAAGCTACGGTGGCATATTTTTGGTTTTGTAAATTGAGGAATCGAGATATGCCAGACCCCGTGGTTCGTAACTCTCCAGTCCTGTATTCGGTTCCTTTACACTTCATGCAGGAATATGTCTGTTTGGCCACAGTTGACCTCCTTAATGATTGGGATTCCTAATGTAATTATATCCTTATTCTTGAAAATCTCAAACAACGAAGCGACTAGAAGGCTCAAATGAATATTAGGCTAGGATATATCACACCAAACCCCTGCTATCAAGAGCCAGAAGCACAACGAAAGGGTTGGGCTTACCCTTAGTGTTTGACAACATATGCTATAACGAAACTCCGACTTTTTGAAGAGAGTTGACGAGTAGTAGTCTTACGGTATAGACTTCATGGGAGATGTGAGAATCGCACGGAATATGGAAGGAGGGTGGAATAATGTGAAATATAGATTGAAGGTAGGCAAGGCTTGTTTATAAAAATATACTAAGGAGGAATAGAAGTATAAATGAAAAGAAAAGCGTTGTTTGTCACCATAGCATTAATATTAGTAATTAGTTTGATTGGTGCTGCCTGTGCTTCCAAAGAAGCTCCAGCCCCAGCCCCAGCCCCAGCCCCAGCCCCAGCACCAGCGCCAGCACCAGCGCCAGCACCAGCACCAGCACCAGCCCCAGAACCAATCGAGCTTAACATGACATCCGTTGTAACTGTGGATGATCCAGTAGCGGAATATGCTGTCATGTGGAGTGAGAAGGTTGTCGAAAGATCTAATGGCGAGCTGGTCATCAACGTACTCGGCGGACCGGAGGTCATCCCTACCTTTGACCAATCCGAAGCAGTGAGGAGTGGTGTGATAGATATAATCCACGCTGTCACTGGATACTATAAGTCGGTTGTGCCTGAAGCGGCAACGCAGGCTCTTTCCAGGTTGGCCACCCCTGCCGAAGAGCGAGCGGCAGGCTATCATGACCTCATGGTAGAGGCTCACGCAGAGAAGCTTAATGCCTACTACGTGGGCAGAGCAAATTGGGGTGGGACCGCAGGCTATTTTTATACATACCTTACTGAGCCAGCGGTAACATCTGCAGATATAGCCGGTCGACCCATACGTGTGTCAGGAACCTCTGCTCCTATGGGTGAGGCATTAGGTGCGGTTGGGGTCACTATGCCTGGGAGTGAGGTTTACGCCGGTTTGGAACAGGGGGTAGTTGAAGGACTTATTACGGTAACCGGTTCATTTTATGCGCAGCGTAACTATGAGCAGGCAAGGTATGTAATTGACCACGGGTATTACCAAATTAATGATGCGATTTTGGTAAATCTGGACGTTTGGAACGCGCTCCCCGCTCACCTGCAAGATTTAATGACAGAGGTCATAATCGAAACTGAAGCCGAAGCTGAAGAGTGGACAAGGCTCTATGAGAGGGAGATGATCCAGGATATGATAGATAACTGGGGATTCACGCAAATCCACTTTACCCCGGCTGACGCCGCACAGTACCTTGATAAGGCCTACGATTCTTTGTGGGGAAAACTTGGCGACTTATTGGATGCGACAACTATAGCCCAAATAAGAGGAATGTTGAAAAGCTAAACTGGAGGTATGCTGTGGGGTTACCCATCCTATAACAAAATAGGGTGAATTAATAACCCCACAAAATTACCAGAGGTATCAAAGCCCTGAGTGAAGTGTTAACTTCGCTCAGGGCCTAGGTGATATTTACCAGGCAAGCTAAAGATGGGGGCGTGATTTTGAGGTTATTAAAGAATGTCGCGGTTATTTACCATTACATCATAGATTCCCTAGCTGCTCTGGGAGGCTTCCTTATTATCGGTGCTATGGTCATCATCAGTTTTTCAGTGGTGATGAGGTATATCCTGGAAAGCCCTCCGGTATGGGTACTGGAGACCACCGAATATATTCTGGTGTGGTTTACCTTTTTGGCCGC
>CAYFEZ010000093.1:0-5823 GCA_964342215.1 uncultured Dehalococcoidales bacterium
TCGGACAATTCTTTGAGATCGATGCTTTTTTGCTGGTTACCAGCTCTGCCGGAGGTACCGGCGCTGGAGCCCTCCCAATAATGGCGCAACTCCTAAAAGACCGCTATGGGGATAAACCAGTCTACGCTCTGGTCGTTCTCCCTTTCGAGCACGAGGAGAAGACAGAGGAACGGACTGTCTATAATACAGCGGTATGCCTTAAGTCGGTTTACCCAATAGTTGATGCCGCATTACTGGTTGACAACCAGCGGTATATCAGAAAAGACTCCTCCCTTAGAAACAACATGGTCAAAATCAACGAACTAATTGTTGAGCCGTTCTACAATTTACTCTGTACTGGCGAAGAAAGAAAGGCAAAACATATTGGAACGAAGCTGCTTGATGCTGGCGATGTAATACAGACTTTGTCCGGATGGACAGCGATTGGTTATGGTAAATCGCTGTTACCGCTGATTCGGCTACCCTTCCAACGGATACGTAGCTTCCGGGAAAAGAGTCTCGATACCCATAATGGAATTCAGGCTATGGATGAAGCTGTTGGTGAATTGTCAGTCAAGTGTAACACTAAGGATTCGGGAAAAGCTCTATACCTGCTCTCGGCTCCGGCTAAGGAAATGAGCATGGATCTAGTTAAGGACATAGGAGACTACCTCCGCAGGATAGCCCCTGAAGCTATAATAAGAAACGGTGATTACCCCCAGGAGAAGAGGATGATAGATGTAACCATCATCCTGTCACAACTCAGGGACGTGGAAATGGTAAAAGAATATTATGCCAAATTACGTGGGGTTGTTGAGGAGACTAAAAGGAAACGAAAAACTAACGCACTCCGGCGAAGGGCAACCGAAGAAGCCGCCAAGGATATACCCTCACTATTATAACTAAGTAGTAGTAATTCCAGGAGATCGGTGTAACGTGGCATTAAAAAGGGTTAGCTACGGAAACTGGTTTCGTACCGATTACGGGTATTAACAACCACGAAACTACTGATAATAATATTCCCAACAGATTCCTGATCAAGGAAGTCGGTAACCCGGTCAGGCAGATATAAAAAAGGGACAGATCGGAACACAAGAACTGATAATTTACCCACAGCTCCGACCAATGCTTTAATCAGGTATTACCACCACTAAAGTAGCCGCTTGGTCTTAGGTGGCTGTACCTGAGTATGCGAATCGTGACATTCATACCGCACATTGACACCTCTAGAATGGAATGTTAGACTATCCGCTGTGTAGTCTTGGGGAATATCCCTTGCTTCAATGAAAAGACAGAAAGACAAAGGAGGTATTATGTCAAGTTTGTCCAAAGAAGAATTAGTAAGTATGTTCACCTGGCTACTCAAGCTGCGTCGCATGGAGGAAAAAGCCATTGAATTAGCCTTGGCAGGACTGGTGCCAGGATGGCTACATTCCTATTTGGGCCAGGAGGCGGTACCAGTTGGAGTGGTGTCCAATCTTCGACGGGAAGATTATATTACCGGCACTCACCGAGGGCGGGGACACGATCTGGTTAAAGGGATAGACCTTAAAAAATATGTGGCCGAAATTCTCGGCCGAAGGGATGGAACGTGCAGAGGCAGAGGCGGAGAAATGCATCTTGCCGACAAGGAAGTGGGTGTAATGGGTGCCAGCGGCATAGTCGGCGGCATTCTCTCCACATCACTGGGACTGGCCTTTGCCTCGCAATACCGGGGAGATGACCGAGTTACGGTCACGTTTTTCGGAGAGGGATCAACCAATCAGGGTACATTCCACGAGTGCCTGAACTTAGCCAGCATCTGGAAATTACCCATTACCTTTGTTTGTGAGAACAACGGCTGGGCAGAATTCACCCCGCAAAAGAATACGATGCTTATCGAAGAAATCTCCAGCCGGGCGGCTGCCTACGGTATGCCCGGAATAACCGTAGATGGCGACGACGTTCTGGCAGTGTACGAAGCCGCCGCTAAGGCTATCGGGCAGGCTAGGAGAGGTGAAGGTCCGACACTTCTGGAATGTAGGACACATCGCTGGCTGGGACATTACGTGGGCGACCCACAAAAATACCGGATGCCGGAGGACATAGAAGCCGTCCGTCAGTTTGACCCTCTACCCAGATTTCAGAACAAGTTACTTCAGGAAGGGGTGTTGACGGAGAAAATAGTGCCAGAAATAGAGGGAAAAATCAACCAAGAGATAGAAGAAGCCATAGAGTTTGGTAAGAATAGCCCTATGCCTGACCCCAAGGAACTGACAGAATTTGTCTACGCTGAGGAGGGAGGACACTAATGAAGGAAATACGTTATATCAGAGCTCTAACCGAAGCGCTGGACGAAGAGCTAGCCAGAGATGAAAGAGTATTCATTATGGGTGAGGATCTGGGGCAGGGTGGAGGCACCTTCACCGAAACACAAGGGCTACTGGCAAAGCACGGCAAGAATAGAATAAAGGACACGCCTATCTCCGAATCCGCCTTTATGGGACTGGCCCTTGGGGCGGCAATGGTGGGCTTAAGGCCAGTGGTTCATGTGATGTTCATGGATTTCATTAACGTCTGTATGGACCCTCTGGTGAACCATATTGCCAAATTCAGGTATATGTCCGGTGGCCAATTTAACGTTCCCCTCGTTATCTTTAGCGCCATAGGAGCCGGGCTGGGTGCAGGGCCACATCACTCCCAATGCCTTGAGGCATGGTTCGCCCACGTGCCGGGGTTGAAGGTAGTGATGCCGAGCACACCCTACGATGTCAAAGGTCTGTTGAAAACAGCTATACGCGACGATAACCCCGTTCTCTTCCTGTATGATAAAACCATAATAGCCGCCAAGGGACAAATCCCAGAGGAGGAATATCTGGTTCCGCTGGGTAAAGCCGATGTTAAAAGAGAGGGGAACAATGTTACCGTAGTAGCTACCTCCAAAATGATTATCGAGGCACTAACCGCTGCCGAAAAGCTGGCAGCAGAAGGTATCAGTGTCGAAGTTATCGATCCCCGTACCATAAGCCCGATAGACATGAAAACCATCCTGAATTCGGTCAAAAAGACGGGCCGACTGGTTATTGTCCATGAAGCAGTAAAAAAATTCGGCATCGGTGCCGAAATAGCGGCGACTGTGGCTGAAGAAGCGTTGGACTTCCTGGACGCCCCGATCCAACGGGTTGGAGCACCTTTTGTGCCGGTACCTATCAGCCCCACGGAGGAGAAAGCCTATATGCCTGACACCGACAAAGTCATAGCGGCCATCAGGAAGATCATCTCCTAATTTTGTGGCATAACACTTTAAAATTATGCTATGGCTACAAAAGAGTCCCAGATAACCTAGACATGGAGGAAACATGATAAAAGTGACTATGCCCAAGTTAGGCTTAACTATGACTGAGGGCACAATCATCGAATGGCAGAAGAATGAGGGAGAGCAAGTTGAAAGGGGTGAGAGTATACTCGTCATAGAAACGGAGAAGATTTCCTATGAAGTTGAGGCTTCAGTATCTGGTATCATAGGCAGGATAGTAGCCAAAGAAGACGATGTAATCCCAGTTGGGGGCATTATCGCTTATATACTTGAGCCAGGCGAGAAGCTGGCGGAAATCCCCAAAGTAGTAACCAAGCAAGAAGCGAGTATCACCGCAGATGTAGAGACAGAAATAGCCACCACTCAACCTATCGAAACCCTCTCAAAAATCAAAATTTCCCCCTTGGCCAGAAGGTTAGCCGAGGAACACAATGTCGATATATCTACCATAAAGGGCACCGGGCCGGATGGTAGAATAGTCAAAGAGAATATTTTAGAGGCGGCAGAAGAGAAGAAGACAACTTTAACCCAGCCACTTCCTGATGAAGAGGAAGAAGTAAAATCCCTTTCATCGATGAGAAGAGTTATCGCCCAACGTATGACGGAAACTTTCACCGCACCCCACTTCTACCTAACCATCGAAGTAGATGTTACCGAACTGGAAAAAGTTCGCGAGGAATTAATACCAGCAGTAGGGGCTAAAACAGGAGTTAGGTTAACCTATACAGACCTGTTAATCAAAATGGTTGCCCGGGCACTGGAAGATAATCCCGCTGCAAATTGTAGTTATATCAGTGGTTCAGTAAAGCTCTTCAAGCGGATAGACATAGGAGTAGTTGCCGCGGTAGAGGGAGGACTAACTGTGCCCGTAATTCGCCAGGCCAACAAGAAGTCATTGGCTGAGGTTGCAACAACAAGGACAGAATTAGCCCAAAAGGCGAGAGAACGCAAACTCAGCAAGGAAGAAATGGCCGGCAGTACCTTTACCATATCCAATTTGGGAATGTTTGGCATAGACCAGTTTAGCGCCCTGCTACAACCTCCTGAAGCAGCCATTTTAGCCGTGGGGAGAATAATAGACAAACCAGTAGCCAGAGAGGGGCAAATAGTGATACGGCCCATAATGAGCTTAACCTTGTCAATCGACCACCGAGTGCTGGATGGTGTTATTGGAGCTAACTTCCTGCAAAGCCTGAAGCAATATATTGAGGATCCAACCTCAGACTTTTACGAACCATAGACCAAGGAGAGTAATATGCCCAGTAGAATAATCGTAATTGGTGGGGGCATGGGCGGTTATGGTGCAGCTATCCGTGCCACTCAGCTTGGTGCTGAAGTAGTTTTGGTAGAAAAGGACATATTGGGCGGGACATGCCTTAACCGTGGCTGCATTCCCACCAAGACACTGCTTCAATCAGCCAATTTTCTCTCTCAAGTAAAGAAAGCCCAAACCTTTGGTGTCTCGGCGCAAGGAGTTACCCTCGACTTTAATACTGTAATGGGGCGAAAAGAAACGGTGGTCAACCGACTAGTGAGCGGGGTAACCTCTCTGATGAGAAAGAACAAGATAAGGGTAGTCAAGGGCACAAGCACTATCATTGATCCTAAAACGGTAGTGGTTCTAGATAGCAAAGAGGAGATAAAAAGTGACAGTATCATCATCGCCACTGGAGCACGACCAGCACTGATTCCCATCGGTGGCATTGACGAACCCGGAGTCATAACCAGTGATGAAGCCCTGTCCCTGACGACATTACCACAGAGTCTGTTTATCATTGGTGGGGGAGTAATAGGGCTAGAATTCGCCCAAATCTTCCACAAAATGGGGGGTAAAGTTACCATTGCTGAGATATTACCCCATATACTACCTACCGAGGATGCCGAGATAGCGCAGATGCTAGAGGAAATAACAAACAAGGACGGCGTTGAAATTTTTACCGATACCAAAGTCACCAGTATTGAAACTACCGAGAATAACGAGAAAAAGGTTTGTTTCACCACTAAGCAGGGCAACGAGGAAAGAATAGTAGCCAAAGTCCTGATTGCGGTCGGCCGACAACCATACATTGAATGGCTAGGAGTAGAGACACTGGGTATCCAATTAGATGGGGGAAGAATAGTCGTCAATGAACGGATGGAAACCAATATCCCCAGTATCTATGCGGTAGGCGATGTGGTAGGGGGAGCGATGCTGGCTCACGTGGCCATGAGCGAAGGAATATGCGCCGCCGAAAATGCCCTAGGGCTGGATACCAAAATGGGCTACGGAGCTATCCCCCGATGCACTTATACTTCGCCTGAAGTAGCTTCGGTAGGTCTACCTGAGGAAGAAGCTAGAAGGCAAAACCCCGACATTAAAGTGGGTAAATTTCCTTTTATGGCTAATGGTCGGGCTCTAACCATCGACGAGACAACAGGGATGGTAAAGATTATCACCAATAGCTATGGTGAAATCCTGGGAGTAACCATTATCGGTCCTGAAGCTACCGAACTAATTGCCGAGGTTACCCTTGCCATACGTCTGGAAGCTACCGTAACCGATATTATCG
>CAYFEZ010000094.1:0-5639 GCA_964342215.1 uncultured Dehalococcoidales bacterium
TTAGTCTCGGCTTGGTGTATAAATCACGGGTCATTCTCTAAAACTTCTGCGTACCACGATAAATCAATACTATGGCTCACCAAACTCTGCAGATGTAGAGTAACTCGCAGCTCTGGTTTAGCCCCAAAACGGAAAGGTTTATCGTCTCTGAAATTTCTCTCTCGATAAAAACACCCTCATTGTATTAGTAAACTTCGAGCAAAACAAGCTTCTCTTAGCTCCAACGCCCTCTCCTGCCGCCACGAGTTACTTTCTTTCGGCTAGCAGTGGCGTCAGTCCGATAGTCGGGGACGATGATGTTAAATATCATACTGATTTTCGGGTCGACAAATCTAGAGCTGATAGGGGTGTCAATTTCATCTGTGGTACAGCGGGTAGTTACTATAGTCGCTAGCCGCCCATTATAGCGATAATTTATTACCTGGTATAGTTTTTCTTGTGCCCAAAGTGTGGTTGACTGCTCACCAAAATCATCAAGTATAAGTAGTGGAGCACTCTTTACGCTTTCAAAGAATTGATCATAAGATATCTTGCTCTCTGGAGTGAAGGTAGAACGTAAATGGTCCAGAAAATCAGGCACTACTATAAATAAGGCTGCTTGGTTAGCTTCAAAACGATAGTTAACGCAGGCTGCCGCCAAGTGGGTTTTGCCACAGCCAGTAACCCCCTGTAGTACCAGCCAACCTTCCGGTGACTGAGCAAAGTTAAACGCAAGACGGAAAGCTTGCTCAAGATTCTGGCGTTGTTCGGGAAGCAGGTTAACCCGCTTCCAGTCAAAGTTAGCAAAGGTCATACTTTTCTGTAATTCAAACTCTGGAGTCCAGTTGTAGTCTAATGAGACCGGTTTATCCCCAACGACATATACATTACACAAGTTTGGGTCAGTGAGACGGGTGTGAAGTCGGTCTTCGAGCTGCTCAACCGGCGCAATAGTAACAATTATGGTGGGCAGTTGCCTATTGAAACGGTGATTCAGCAATTGGTCTAATTTTTCCTTAGCCCAAGGCGTACTGGCCTGCATACCTAAATCATCCAAAACTAACAGTGGGGCGTTGCTCACGCGGTCAAAGAATTCATCATAAGGCATTTCACTACCAGGAGTAAACGCCGAGCGAAGATGGTCGAGGAGGTCAGGGGTAGTGACAAAGAAAACTGGATAGCCATGACTAAGACGCTCATTGGCAATAGCCGCCGCCAGGTGGGTCTTACCACAACCAGTAGGGCCAACCAGAATTAACCACCCTTTGGGTTCAGCAGCAAATACTTTGGCGGCATCGTAAGCCCGTTGGAATTGCTCCCGGATAATTGGATTCCCGCTTCTACCCTGTGGTATTAGGTTATCAAAAGTAAAGCGAGCCAGCGAACCCAGATTACTGTATTTCTGTAAACGTGTTTGGCGTTCGTTATCCAGTTCCTTCAAGATACAGCGGCAGGGTAATGCTCGGCCAAAGTCTGGATGTCCTACCGAAACATTAGTGTAAACAAAGTTAACCCCGCGACAAATAGGACAGACTGTACCTAGTGATGGCTCGGGCTGTTCAACGCTTGACCATGTGTCCATATTTCTGCTTGACGTATTTATCTGTCTTCGGCCCAGAATCTCGCTTATGTGTTCCATCACGCTTACCCTCTGATGACCAGTTCTCTAAAATTCTTGCAATGTATCTCCAACTTCGCTTGTTTAGGGAAACAACTTCCCTTATGGCGTCTTCAATCCAGACAACCGGATATAACTTCTCTGCTTGGAGCAGCTCGTCAGCAATCATCGGGGTTAGCATACCGATGTTCTGTTCATAGAGGGTGAAGATGTCGGGTCGTTCCGTAGCTGCAACAAAACTTAACCTAGCCGTTTGCCAGACGGGAAGATCAAACTCTCCGTTTTGGATTTTAGCTACAATATCTCGGTTACGCTCGGTATTTAGAAGATAGATGTCCTCAGTTATACCGTCCCTGTCCAATACTATGTGGAGAATAGTTCCCCGCTTGGTAGCCATTTCCAGGGCATTACGTAGAGCTTGGTCAGATGGCTTTGCTGTTTCCCCGAGACTGCTCACTAGGCTCTTATCTCCCAGTAATTCCCCATAAGTGACAAAGCGGGGATAACCCCGTTTATGGTAAAGTACCTTAAAAACATGGAGAGTTGTTTTTAGCTCAGTAATATCGCTTATTTGTGGCAGTAGAGAGCTAAAGAAAAGATTAGGCAAATAGGTAAAATGCATCCTAGCCGGGAAACCGGCAAACTGTTTCATAGCAAACTCGGCTCCTCAGTAACAGCAATATCTTCAAATTTAGCTGTCTTGGGTAAGAAGTGCAGGTCAATTTCTCCGGTAGGACCATTACGGTGTTTAGCAATTATAACGTTAGTTACACCTTTGGGATACTTCTTATCAGGGTATTGACTATGCCATTCCTCCTCAGTTTTATAGTAGTAGTCATCCCGATAGATAAACATGACCAGGTCGGCATCCTGTTCAATACTCCCACTTTCCCGAAGGTCAGAAAGTTGCGGTTTATGTGATGCCCGCCACTCTACGGCTCGGCTCAGCTGTGATACTGCCAGCACCGGCACATTAAGCTCACGAGCTATCGCCTTAAGTGAACGAGAGATATAACCGATTTCCTGAACCCGGTTTTCTCCCCTTAGGTCTCCCTGCATCAGTTGCAGATAGTCGACAATGATAAGGTCAATACCCCGCTCGAAGTAGAGGCGGCGGGCTTTGCTCCGCATCTCCACCACTCGGAGACGGGGAGAATCATCAATATAAACTGGTGCTTCAGAAAGAATACCACTAGCGTCCATAATCCGTTTTTCTTCCTCCTCCGTATGAAGCCCTAGGCGAACCCGTCTGGAATCAACCCCCGATTGGCTGGAGAGCATACGGAGTACCAACATTTCGCGGGACATTTCTAGACTGAACAGGGCTACGCACGCTCCCTGCTGCACCGCCGCATTTACGGCAGCGCTAAGGACAAAACTTGTTTTACCCATGCTGGGACGACCAGCGACAACAACTAGGTCAGCACGTTGGAACCCGCCCAGGAATTCATCAATTTTGTGGAAACCGGAAAGAGCGTGGCGAATTTGTTCTGGTTGCCCTTCCGCTTCCTGGGAAGCAGCAACGTCAAAGTATTTGTCCAGAAGCTGGCGGATATGAACGAGACCTTCAAGGCTCTGCCCATGACGCAGACCAAATAGAAGATCCTCAGCGCGGTCAAGACTAGTATCAACATCAGGGTCAGCCTGGTAACCAATGGTAGCAATCTGGCCGGCAGCATTAATGAGATTACGCATCATGGATAGGCGATAAACAATCTGGGCGTAATGCTCAATATCAAGCGAGGTGGGGCATATGGATATTAGATGGCTTAGATAGGCGGCACCACCACACGCCTCCAGTCTCCCCCGTCGGTCCAACTCTTGAGCTACGGTGATTTGGTTTATTGCCTCATCACGTTGGTAAAGTAATAGGCATGCCTCATATATCCATAGATTTCGTTCACTGTAGAAGTCAGACTGCTGGAGAAAGGTGGTAATTTTATGAATTGCCGTACCCTCTATTAGGAGTGAGCCGATTACCGCCCCCTCCGCATCAATATCATGCGGTGGTAATTTTTCGCCATCCACTCTAGTCTGTCTCCTCCCCGGTCACGATAACTTTTATTTTTGGTATTATATCCTTAGTTAGTTTAATGGTTATCTCATGACTACCAAGTCGACGAATAGGTTCGATCAACTCCACTTTTCTTTTGTCAACAACCAAGCCGATATTTTTTAATTCAGCGGTAATATCAGCCACGGTAATCGAGCCAAAAAGTTTGTCTTTAGCTCCAACTCGAGCGTTTAAAATAATCTCTCTACCGTCTAGTTGCTGCCCCAACTCGACTAGTTCGGCCTCGGTTTGTTCCTGTTTACGGTTCTCTATCTGGCGCTGCACTTCTGCCACTCTGGCTACCCCGGCACTGGCTAACACGGCCAACTTTTGGGGAATAAGAAAGTTTCGGCCGTAGCCACTAGCTACTTCTTTTATTTCACCAGCTCTGGCCACATTAGGTACATCCTGTAGAAAAATAACTTTCATAACTTTGCTTCTTTCTTTTACCTATTATACTTCATTATACTTCAGTCGACGGTGAAGTAAAAATTTAATCCGCCAGATTATTTACCAAAGCCGCCCTCTTTTAAAGGAATAAAGCCTTTCATCTCCCACAATAGGTGAATTCATCCCTGTTCTATGATGAACTTCCCCGCCTGGATAGCGGCAGTAGCCCCATCTCCAGCAGCAATTATTGCTTGTCTGCCGGAGTTACAACGCACATCACCAGCGACAAAAATCCCAGGTATTTCGGTCTTCATTTCCTCACTGGTGATAATATGACTCATAGGGTCTACTGGTAAAATACCATTGAGGTAATCTACATTAGCCTTAAACCCAATAGCTATGAAGATTCCAGCCAACCCCAGAGTTGATTCAGTCCCAGTTTTCACCTGATGAAGCTTCAGTCTTTTAACAGTATCCCCACCCTCAATTTCGTCCACTATGGTATCCCACAAGAATTCTATTTTAGGTTCGGCGAAAGCTTTCTCCTGTAGAATACGAGTGGCCCGAAGCTGGTCACGACGATGTATTACGGTAACCTTGGCAGCAAACCGGGAGAGATGAAGGGCTTCGGTAATAGCAGCATTACCACCGCCAGCTATGGCTACCGGCAACTCACTAAAAAAAGCAGCATCGCATGTAGCACAATAAGATACTCCTTTACCGGTAAATTCTTCTTCCCCCGGTATATCTAGTTTCTGCCGTTCCAAACCACTGGCTATAATCACCGCCTTAGTGATAAAATTACCATCGGTGGTCTTTACCACTTTTTGTTCTTCTTTATGCTCAACACCAGTAACCTCAGTGAGCAAAGTTTCCAACCCATATTTTGTCGCCTGCTGATGCATTAACTGACCCAGTTCATAGCCGCCAATACCCTCTGGAAAACCGGGGTAGTTCTCCACCAACTCGGCATTTACTATCTGCCCACCAAAGAGTCCCCTTTCCATAAGCAGGCTATTGAACCGGTCCCGTGAGGTGTAAAGTCCGGCAGTAAGTCCCGCCGGACCACCACCAATAATAATCACTTCATATTCGTTACTCATGACTTTATTTCCATCTCGGCATCAATAGCGTCCAATAACTGGCGAATATCAAATTGCCCGGATATTCTCGGTTCACCATCAATCATCAATAATGGTAAAGACAAGTTTTTATGCCTGATTCGCTGGTGTAATTCTGAAGCAAGATAATCAACCACAGACTGGGAAAGGTCAAGGTATTCCAGTTGTATCCTTTCACCAAACTTATCCCTAATTCGCTGGCTAGCCAGTGCCATAGCTTCTGCTGACGACCAATCTAGCCCGCAGTGAGCTTCACACTGCTCAGCCTTACTATCATATACAATAGTTATTTGAACACCGTACTTAACCAAGAGCATCATCCAGACTTCGCTTTAACTCTGTTTTTGGTTTAAAACCGACAATGTTAGTGACGGGCTTCCCTCCTTTGAAGAGAAGCATGGTAGGAATAGACATAACGTGGTATTGGGAAGCAGTCTTCGGGTTCTGGTCAATATCCAACCTAACGATAGTCATTCTG
>CAYFEZ010000095.1:0-5421 GCA_964342215.1 uncultured Dehalococcoidales bacterium
TAGTTATGGAGCATCCAGCTTATTCTGCTTCAGTAACGTAGGTGCCAAAACGGGCTCTCCCCAATTCTGTACATCTGAGTCCCATGTACAAGACATATGCCCTGAGTTACCGACTTATCAATCTGCGCAGTTATGACCCTACTGTCCTTCATTTCCCACTCAACGGATTTGAAACGGTTTAGTTTACCCATGTACTTACCAAGATAACGGTATTCTTCTTTCAAAGAATGGGACCACATCAATCGCACCTTCAGGGCACTCTGTCACACAGAGAAAGCAAGACTGACAGTCCCTGACATACTTGATGAATGCTTTCTTTCTCTCCCTATCTAGCCGGAAAACGTCCATGGGGCAATGCTTAACGCAGATGTTGCACCCAGTGCATAAGGTGAGGTCAATATGTCTTACTCCCATATTATACGTTCCTCCTCGACGGTTACTATACCTAAATCTTTCGCCTGTTGCCATAAGGGATCAATAACTCTATTCAGTGATGGCTTTACCGGATATCTATCGATGGGTATGTCCTGAGCAAATATCTTCATCCCCTCACTGTCTTTCTTGGCGCTAACCCACTTTAACCAGTTTACATTATCTGTGAAGGGGTAATCCTCCCTGATACAAAAACCCCCTCTGGATTCCTTCCTATAGATGGCGCTTCTTAATTGCATTTCGGCACAGGTAACCAAGTTCTTAGCCTCTAATGCCATCCTCAAATAGTGTGGATCACTAGCAAAGAGATAGGGTGCCAGATTATCCCTAATATCTTCTATTTTCGTTAAAGCATTTTGCATTCGGCCTTCTTCCCTCAACAGAAGCACCTCGTAAGGCATTATCGTCTCTTGGACGGCGAGCAGCACGTGGTCATGCTCAATTCCATCTTCCCTTTCCATCAACTGGGAATTTTGTTCAATAACGTGCTGCACCTGTAGCTCATCAACCTCTACCCTACCTACTTCACGGGCAAACTCCGCCGCATATCTACCGGCGCTACTTCCGGATGTAGCTGCACCGGGTAAGGCAGCAGCACCTCCCTCAGCCCCTGACCATGGAATAGCATCGCCGCAGGCATACAGACCAGAAAGACAAGTCTTAAATTGCTTATCCGTCAAACAACCGCCTATACTACGCGGAGCGTAAGCCATCCACTCCATTTTTTCCACAAATCTATCATCCTTAACCAAACCTATTCTCTCGTACATCATTATTGGTAGAGGTATAACTCTTCTCAATCGCTGAACCTGCTCCGGGGTAAAATGAGTCATATCTAAATATATGGGCGCGTTACCTTGTTTTAGCTCCATCGCAAAAGCAAAATCTAACACCGTCAAAAGTGCCCTATCTTTTAGATCTGGAGCATATTTTTCCATGAATCTTTCATTTTTTGCGTTAAGAAATTTAGCCCCGGAACCAACGTACATACCCATTCCTGGACCAATGTCATAGCGAGCCGGAAAAGAGTTACGTAATGGGAATTCCATCGAAGTTATATCTGTGCCAGCTTTATATGCGGCCACCAGCCCATCACCCGTAACATTTCTAAGCCCCGGACATAGCCCCTTATAAAAAGTACCACCGGTGGCCAAGACGGTAGCGCCGGCCTTAAAGACATGCCATTCACCGGTAATACTGTTGAAGGCTACTGCTCCAACCACCTGCCCATGTCTGATCAAAAGGTCAGTCATCATAGTCTTATTGATCTGCTCAACGCTTTTTCGTTTTGCTTGTCGAGCAAGTGCTTCCATAAATTGCGGACCGTGAAACATAATGTAATCAACCTCTCCCCTCCCCTTATGGCGCTCCAATTTGCCATCCTTTGTTCTCTCAAACTCTATCCCCCAATTTTCCATATCCCTGACAGTCTGCCCGACTTGCTCCAGGTGTGCCTGCAATCGCTCCTGATCTACAATAAAATGCCCCGGTTCCACCAGTACATCATTGAAAACCTTATCATAGTCATCATCTTCCGGATTAAACGCCATATAAACACCAGCAGCAAAGGCACTACAGCCCGTTTTACCAACGTATCCTTTATCTAACTGTATAACTTTAGCCGCGCCAGCCTCCCTGGCCTTAACAGCGGCGAAACACCCCCCCATCCCCCCGCCAATTACCAGCACATCCGCCTCGTGCACAATACCTTTCGACACTGCCATAAATTACCTCCTTACCAGCAAAACCTTCTCTCCCAATAAGCTAGGAAACATTAAGTGCTTAACGACTTTCCTCCCCTATTCAGAACAGGTTATTTACCCGAACAATAGCATAATGTTTGTCTTAAGGCAAAGTAAGATTAATAACATTCTTACCTCTCACATGTTTTGACATCGGCGGCGTAGCATATTAAAATTACTCAATACCAACTTTGGTTTACTAATAATTCGGCTATTGTTAATGCCACTACAAGGAGGTAACAGATGCAGCCGCCAAAAAAAGTATGGACGGATGCGGAAATAGACAGTACTATCAATAAGTGGATAGAAAAGGTAAGGCCTGAAAAAGTAAAAACCGGAGATTGGAATATAAAGGACCTTCCTTTCATGGAACATAACGGAATTCCTAGAGTCGACTTATGGCACCGAGTACACTACCTTGATGAGCTTGAGATAACCTGGGGCAAAAAATGGGGCGCCAGTGGACTCGGTAAAATAAGGGAGGCGGCAGTTGTTCAGCCAAAAGAACGAGATATTCAGATACCATCTATGGGTTCATCACCCATATGGAATATCCATGCCCCCAAAATCAACCAACCGCCCAGCCTTAAAGACCTAAACGACTGGCAAAAAGAGCATGAGTACATGGTCCAAGTTTTACGAGATAATGATGTTACCGTCCATTATATCGAGTATCCTGACCCTCTCCCAGTAGGCCCTTATGGCCCACATGTAGCCATGACATCAATCGATTTCTGGATAGTATGGGGCGGAGCCATACTGAGCCGCTTTGGTATCTGGCCGCAAGGCAGGGGACGGGAGGTATTTCTATCTCAGTGGTTAACTAAAATAGGTTGCCCTATCCTACTCACCGTTACAGGGAGAGGTATCTGTGAAGTAGGTGCCATGGAGAGTCTTGCTGACGACTGTATGTTCCTAGGTTCCGGAGTAGCTGCTAATCAAGATGGAATAGAGCAGGTCAAACCAGTTCTGGAACGTGCCGGCATTACCGAAGTCCATACAGTGCAATACGGAAGCTGGCTGGAATCATGCGAGTTCCCTATGGGTGGCACCTACCATATATCTTTGTTCTCGGGCCCATTAGACATAGGTAAGCACTTGGTTTATCCGCCCCTTCTAGGCTGGGAGACAATGAGGTGGTTCCATGAGAAAGGATACGAGCTTGTTGAGATACCGCCTGAGGAACAGAGGGACTGGGTCCCATCTAACCTGATAGTTCTTGAACCTGGAAAAGTGATGATAGCCGCTGAGGCAAAGGAAACGATAAGACGGGTAAGAAAAGCGGGTGTTGAAGTAATTGAATGTCCGACGGTAACAAGCCGGTACAAGATAGGTTTAGGCGGATCACTGCGCTGTCGCTGCAAGCCACTAATAAGAGACCGCGGCCCGAAACTAGCGGATATGAAATAGCAATGGTAGTGCTGCTCCCACTATCATTAAACACTATTTCTTAGTAATGACAATATATTACGGCTAACATTAGCCTATTGGCACTCTCACATGCGTACAATTCTGGTTACCCGTGGCAAATAAACCTTCCACCCCCCCGCAAAGCACAGTACGCCACCTAGTATACTATACATTCCGATTGGAAATAGAAGCAGTAGTATCCCACCTATCCCCAATGTGACCCGGCCTAATATCTCAAAAGTGGTTTTACTTTGGATGCCAAGCGAGGCAATGAAAAGCGAGAGCCCAATAGCGGTAAGTAGAGTTTGGCTGAGAATTTCAAAGGAACTCCCGACCATCATAAGTCCCGGTCTGAAAATAAAGGCGAAGGGTACCAGAAGGGCAGGCAGCCCAATAACAAAGGCAAGAAGCCCCGTTTTCCAGAAGTTTGCTTTAGCTATGGTAGCGCCAGCGTACGCGGCCAATGCCACAGGCGGTGTGACCATCGCCGCCATCGCCGAGTAGAAGACAAACAAGTGAGCATGCAATATAGGAACTCCAAGCTGGGTTAGGGAAGAGCTGACGGTGATAGCTACGATAAGATAGGCAATACTAGTCGGCACGCCAACACCCAGAACTAGGGAAGCCAGCATCGTAAAGAATAGCAGTGGTATCAGATTACCATCGGCCCAACCAATAAGTAAGGTGGGGATTTTCCCGCCAAGTCCGGTGAGAAGGACAGCTCCGGCGATTAGACCTAAAATTAAGGAGGCTACAGAGATACTTAGCGTGTCATTACCTGCATCTTCGAGTACCGCTACTGCCTTCTTTGGTGTAATTCTATTGCGTCCAGCAAGGCTACTGAGGAAGGCGAAAAGCGTAGCCCATAACGCAGCCATCTGCAAAGATACATGCATTATCAACAGTGTTATTAAAATGCCGATGGTTCCCACAAAAGTGATTGTACTGACGCGGAAGAAGACATCTCGGAATCTCAATGTGTTGTCGCCCCACGTATGGTCACCAACCGTTTTCCCCCTAGTCCGGAAGTATACTGCAACGCCCACAGCAAGAAAGTACAGCACCGCAGGAATCCAAGCTGCCTTGACAACTTCAATATAGGGAATTCCTAAAAGTTGTACTATAAAGAAGGCGGCAAACCCCATTACTGGCGGCATAATCTGCCCCCCGGTTGATGCCGCCGCCTCTGTTGCCGCGGCCAATTCAGGCTTAACGCCAACACGTTTCATCAGAGGAATGGTGACATTCCCGGTTACAAACACATTGGCAACGGCAGCTCCCATTATACTGCCTACCAAACCACTGGAAAATACTGACATTAATGCCGGACCGCTACGTCCGCCTCGTCTAAAAATAACCCGAGACAGGTCCATAATAAAATCCAGTGCCCCAGTCTTTTGCAACACCTGCCCCAGCAACAAGAAGACCAGCACATATTTTAAAGTGACACCAATAATATAGCCCAGAAGTCCGTTCTCACTGAACAACATAAAGGTGAATATTCTCTGAATACTGTAACCAGCATGTCCGCCGAGGGTAGCTGGAAGGTACTGCCCGAAAAATACATAAAGTACAAACAGGAATACAACAACAAGTAGTGGCTTCCCCACCATCTTCCAGGTAGCAACGATAGCCACGTATGCTCCCAAGACACCTAAGAACATATCTGTAGTACTTAAGGAGCCGACGCGCCCTAGAATGCCTTGCCAAGACAAGAACGTATAACCAAACACAACCAACGAAATGAGAAGATTAATAGTATCAAAGACTAACCAGCGAACCGACCGATGGTTACCGTTCGTGCTCAAATAAACTGCGGCCAGTAGTATTAATGCAA
>CAYFEZ010000096.1:0-5379 GCA_964342215.1 uncultured Dehalococcoidales bacterium
TCCGCTGACGCTAGGTTAGCCCCAAGTCGGGCCTTAAGCCCCAGATGTGCCTACCATCCCATTGGGAACAGTTCATTCTATCCCAATTACTAACCATTCAATTTTACCCAATTAAGCGTATACTGCCAAAAGTGAGCTTACCTGTACGAAATTCATCCTCCGCATCTTGCCAAACAAAAGATGATTAGCCTTAAAGTCGATATTTAGGATAAATATCAGCGTTTTATAGAGAATATAAGGATGGTTTAGGCATTAGATTGCCTGTAAATACTTGTTACCGGCTGTAAATAGCTATTTATTGAGTTGCGGTGTACGTTTCCCTGTGCTACTATGGTGTGGTTAGCAGTCGAAGGCTGGGAGTGCTAAGTAAAGTCTGCGATTAGTTAATTTAAATTTAGGAAGGAGGATAAAATGGCAGTAAAGTTACAACCATTGGCTGACCGACTGGTAGTCAGACCGATTGAGCGGGAGGAGGTGACCAAGGGGGGAATTGTTTTACCGGATACCGTCAGAGAGAAGCCACAGGAGGGAGAAGTTGTCGCGGTTGGCCTGGGCCGGTTAACTGAGGACGGGAAGCGTATAAGTATGGATGTTAGAGTAGGTGATACTGTAATTTATGCCAAGTATGGTGGTACGGAGATTAAGATTGAAGATGCGGAGCTGGTGATATTACGTGAGAGCGATATTCTGGCTAAAAAAACAAAATAACAAATTAATGGTATAGTAAAAGAGGAGGAGAACAATGGCTAAACAGATTATATTTGATGAAGAAGTGAGGCATGCTCTAAAGAGAGGGGTAGACGTTTTGGCTAATGCGGTCAAGGTAACCTTGGGCCCCAGGGGTCATGCCGTGGCACTGGATAAGAAATGGGGGGCACCATCCGTAGTTGATGATGGGGTTACTATTGCTAAGGATGTTGAGCTACCCGACCCTTTTGAGAATATGGCCGTGCAGCTGGTTAAAGAAGCTGCTACCAAGACCAATGATACTTGCGGCGATGGTACTACGACATCAACTCTTCTAGCCTCCGCTATCATTACAGAAGGCTTTAAGAATGTGGCGGCCGGAGCTGAACCTATGGAACTGAAGAAAGGAATTGAGAAGGCGACCGAGACCGTCATTACCGAGCTGAAACGATCATCAACTGAAGTAAAAAGTAAGGAGCAAATTGCTCAGGTGGCTACTATTACTGCCGTTGACCGCGAAATTGGTGATTTGATTTCAGAGGTGATGGAAAAGGTGGGCAAAGACGGGGTTATCACTGTTGAGGAGTCAAAAGGATTAAAGTTTGAGACGGATTTTGTTGAGGGGATGCAGTTTGACCGAGGCTATATCAGCCCCTACTTTGTCACAAATGCCGAGAAGATGGAGACAGTACTAGAGGACCCTTACATCATTTTCACTGACAAGAAAATATCAGCAGTAGCTGATATCCTACCCGCTCTAGAGAAAATACTGCAGGTATCCAAGAACCTGTTAATTATTTCTGAAGATGTGGATGGTGAAGCGTTAGCTACCTTAGTAGTTAATAAATTACGGGGTACCCTAAATATTCTAGCAATTAAGGCTCCTGGTTTCGGTGATCGGCGTAAGGCAATGCTGGAAGATATGGCAATCCTGACCGGCGGCACGTTGATTTCCGAAGAAGTGGGCCGCAAGCTAGACTCGATAGCTATAGAGGATTTGGGACGAGCTCGTCGGGTAACCTCAAACAAGGACAATACAACAATTGTTGAAGGCAAAGGGTCGGACGAGGCAATTCAAGGCAGAATCAAACAGATTAAGGCCCAAATAGAGGAAACCACCTCCGATTTTGACCGAGAGAAGCTTCAAGAACGGCAGGCTAAATTGGTAGGTGGGGTAGCGGTAATCAAAGTAGGCGCCGCTACTGAAGTTGAGCTTAAGGAGAAAAAGCACCGCGTTGAAGACGCACTATCGGCTACCCGTGCTGCGGTAGAAGAAGGCATTCTGCCTGGTGGTGGCGTTGCCTTGCTCAATGCGACAAAGGTTCTGGATAAACTGAAGATTCAGGGTGATGCAGCTACAGGCGTTAATATTATCAAGAAAGCAGTAGAAGAGCCGATTCGCCAGATTGCGACAAATGCTGGTAAAGATGGCTCCGTGGTACTGGATGCGGTTAAGAAAGGTAATGCCGGAATTGGTTATGATGCTGAGGCGGATAACTTTGGGGATATGGTGGAAAAGGGTATAATTGACCCAACCAAAGTGGTAAGATCCAGCCTACAGAATGCCGCCAGTATCGCCGCTATGGTTTTGATTACCGAGTCACTGATTAGTGATATCCCGGAGAAAGAGAAGATGCCAGGAATGCCGCCTGGTGGCATGGGTGGTGGCATGGGTGATATGGGCGGTATGATGTAATAACTCGCCACACTCTTAGTGAGGTAAAATAAAAAAACCGTCCTTTTAAGAAGGACGGTTTTTTTATGGGTATTATTTCAATGATGCCAAGACCGCAACAAATTCGGGCCGAAGCAAGTTATATTAACCCTTAGATGTGGCTAATGGTCTAATAACTCCACACAGTGATCGGCGGAATCATTTTATAACTTCAAGAGTTCCTCTAAAGATGCTTCATCACTAACCGGACCGACTACCGCTAATCGGAGTTGGTTACCTATCAATAGCTCCTGGGCTAACTGCTTAAGCTCCTCAGCAGTAATGGAGTCAATAATAGATACGATCTGGTCAACAGTAAGTATATGTCCAGCGAGAATCTCCTGCCCTCCCATCCAGCTGGCCACATTGTGGCTCTCCTCCATACGTAGTAGCAAACGTCCCTTGGTAAATTCCTTTGCCTTAGTGATTTCAGGCTCGAAGATTATTTCCTTAAGCTGCGAAAGTTGCTCCAGAATAGCCCTAATCGCTACCGTCAGGTTTCTGGGTTCGACCCCAGCATAGATAGTTATCGAACCTGAGTCGAGGAGGTGATCGACATAACTCTGAATGGCATAGGCAAGCCCAAGGTTATCCCTAATTTCGGTAAATAAACGACTGCTCATACCCTCTCCAAGAATGACATTAAGCAGACCAAGGGCAAAACGCTTAGGATGCGGGAGGGGTAAGCCAGGAAGTGCTAGGCACAGGTGGGCTTGCTCGATGTCTCTTCTCTCAACACACAAACGCGGGTTTTGCTGTTCCTTATAGGCTAAAAATCCAGGGTGTTCCTGCCGTCTGCTCCAATCACCTATAGCCTGCCTAACCGTTGTTACTATCTCCTGGTGTTGGACATCACCGGCAATGGTAACTACGGCGTTATTAGGCAGATATTGGCTTGCCATGTAGTCAAGCATAGTGTCTCTGGTAATAGTGGCTACTGATTCCTTATTGCCAGCTATATCGCGTCCCAAAGGGTGATTCGGCCATAAAAGCTCATCACTTAGCATATTAACCTGTTGTGATGGAGAATCTTTACTCCGATTAATCTCCTCAATGATAACCTGGCTTTCCTTTCCTATGTCTACCGGGTCAAATTTGGAATGCAAGAGCATGTCACAGAGCACATTTAAGGCTACAGGGAAGTGAGGTTTAGCTACTTTACACCAGTAGACGGTCAATTCTTTATCAGTTCCCCCATTAAGAATTCCGCCCACTCCCTCAATTGCTTCTGAAATTTCCCGGGCTGTGCCCCGCTCTTGCGTACCTTTAAAGCACAGATGCTCAATAAAATGCGAAATACCAGCCTTAGTCTCCGTCTCGTATCGTGACCCGACCCCGATGAAGATGCCGATAGATACCGACAAGGTATGCGGCATATTGGCGGTAATAACCCGCAATCCGTTATCTAAAGTTGTCTTTTGATACAATGACTCACCTCACTAATGGCCACACACAGCAAACACTATTATTAAGAACGACAGGAAGAAATATTGGCACTATTTCACCAATGGACTTATAATGCAGGCCTGGGTAATAACCCCGCCTTTTCTACGAGTTCGGGAACAATATCTTCCCAGCCTACCGCCATGATGTGGATACCACGGACCCCTGGAATCGCCTTGAGTCGCTCAATAATCTCAATGGCTAGTCTTAGTCCTTCTTCCTTAGCACTTGTCGCCTGTTCCATCCTGGTGATTATCTCATCGGGAATACTAACTCCAGAGACATAGTCCCGCATATAGCGAGCCATCCCCACTGATTTAATAGGTATCACCCCTGCCAGAATATGCACCTGCTTATCCAGACCTCGCTCACAGACCATTTCCATCCATCTAGCGAACTTCGCCACATCGAAGACTGCCTGAGTTTGAATAAAGTCGGCCCCAGCCTTAATCTTTTTAGCCAGCCTTGCCACTCGGAACTCAAAGGGGTCGGCATAGGGATTAGCGGCGGCCCCGATATAAACAGGGACTTCCCCAGAGATATCGTCACCATTAAGGAATTTCTTTTCATCTCGCATGTTCTTGAGAGTTTGAATCAATTGCATAGAGTCAATATCGAAGACACCCCTGGTTGTTGGGTGGTTGCCAAACGTTTGGTGGTCACCGGAGAGGCAAAGGACATTATTGATGCCCAGAGCTAAAGCCCCCAGTACATCACTTTGAATAGCAATTCTGTTTCGGTCACGAACTACTATCTGCATTACCGGGTCAATACCCTGCTGCTGCAAAAGGACGCAACCGGCGAGGCTAGATGTACGAACGATGGCGGTTTGATTATCGGTTACATTAATCGCGTCACAGTAGCCACGAAGCAATTCCCCCTTCCTTTGTATCACCGCCGCATTTGTTCCTTTAGGCGGACCGGCTTCAGCAGTAACCGCAAACCGTCCGCTGTCCAAGACTTTCTCTAGGTTCGTTCCTGCTTTCATCACTACCCTCCGTTTAGCTGCATTTCCCCAGACAAGGCAAAGATAAACTCTAATTTTACAGCGGTTTGTCCTTATACGACGCAGATAGATTCCACATCAAGCAGCCGGGGTCCGCCGGAATTACTTTTACTCCAGTCGTGAACCGGTACAATTTCCTCTAATATATCCAACCGCCCAAAGGCTTGGAGACGATCAACAATCGTGTACCATACACAGGGGATGTCAGGAGACACTTCACACTTACCTTCAACCGACCCACCACAGGGCCCATTTAGTAGACCTTTAGCACATCTGACCAGAGGACATAGTCCGGCTGACTTTCCCAACACACAATCCCCGCATTGCATGCAGACCTCGATAAAGTGCCATGGTGTCTCTTCTATACCAATGAACATGGTATTCAATGCCGGATAAACCAGTTTGTCAGAATAAAGGGTGAGTGTTTGCACCCCGAAGGCACAGTTCGCAGCCAGAATACCATCAGCCGCTTCAATTTCCCCAACGTTCTCCTGCAAGGCATACCGGGAAAGTTCACCGCAAACGGTTG
>CAYFEZ010000097.1:0-5266 GCA_964342215.1 uncultured Dehalococcoidales bacterium
TTAAGGAGGCTACAGACGCCTTGCCTCATGCTGTCTTCAAGGTAAGACGGTGGACCGATGATCGTTCTAAAGGATTGGTCTGACGGATTAGAAGGTAAAGCGTAATAAAGTAAGATACCCCTTTATTTATATGACTATCACAGGGAAAAGAAATCCCCTCTTAAAGGTTATTGGCAAGCCGTCACCTCCCCGGCGTCGGCTTGCCAATAACCCAACTAATTACTTTCGCTAATGCATTGTAGGTATACTCACCACAAACAGTAACGCTACCATTCTCCATCAGGTGCTCTCTTACCTTTGATCTCGTATAACTCAATCAAGGTACCAAAAGCACTCTTAGGGTGTATAATGCATTCCCATATCTCATCAGCAAGATGCGGATTATGTATTCTCAGTTTATCACTAACAGTTACACCCTTAGCTCGAAGCTCAGCAATTGCCTCGTCAATGTCCTCAACCTCAATTCCAAAGTCATTAAAGCAGGGAGCTGTCCTCTCCATCTGCTTGGAAAAGGGAAACTCGTTACCCTCAATGTATTCCGATAGTTCTAGACGATAAGGAGCATTTGTATCTAAACCCAACCAAGCACCCTGGGCCTTAAATCCCATAGCTGGCCCATGTGGCATTTCATCACAGATCTTTGCGCCCAGGACTTCCTCATACCATTTAGCCGCCTTGGCCATCTCCCCTGGCCTGAGAAACAACATCATACCGTTGACAGCTTTAATTTTCACTAATTTATCTCCTTTATTATAGTATAATTTAAAAGACTCTCGGCTTACTTCGTAGGTTAAACCTCCTTAATAATTAGATTTCATCCGCTCGCTCGACCATCGATTAGAGCATTCTAACACCATCGTAACTCATTTGCAAGATGAAAATAACGGGTTAATTATAAGTACTGGTAAATTAACAAGAATCTACCCGCCCAATCCAACTTAGTGTCCCAAAGCTTGACGAATAATCCATAATTTTTACCCATGGATGAACCAGAAAAAGAGCTTTCCCCAGTAATAGTAAGGAAACTAAATGAACAATACCAGCGAGTTTGTGTGATAGATATTGGGGGCCATTTCGTTCTCAGGGTAGTATAACTAGCCTGAGCGAACATGAAAAGGAAAAGAGTTACTCACCTATCTAAAGGCCTCTGCTTAATCTTTTCCTCCCTTTCAACATAAGTCAGAGCGTCAGTTAAACAGTACTGAACGCATAGAGGCTCTGACAGTGACAATTGCTCACACATATCACATTTTAAAGCAATGTCGGAACCAGGCTCTTTAAAGAGACTCCGTGAAGGACATGCGGCCGGACAAAAGGTACACTCGCTGTAGTCTTTTCCCTTAATTACCATAGTTCTCCGGCTAAGACATTCAACATCCGTGAACGGGCCGGAAAAAATAGGGAGATACACATCATTTTCTTCATCCCTGAAAATCCGAATGCGAGACCTAAGCGGATTACACATACCATATCTTACCTCAGCATGAGAAGAGGAACAAATAGCCTCACATAACCGACAACCAGAACATTTATCGGGATCAATTTTTATCGTCTTTATTGTTCCCATCTACATATTACCCCCGACTCAAGATTAACCGAATATTTCCCTGTACCCCCTCTTTACTAAGGCAAGTCCAATTCAACAAGCTTCTCCGGAGTAGGTATTCCATCTTCATCCCATCCCCGCAGACGGTAGTATTCCGGCAGCATTTCGTAAAGCCGGTTCACCTGTCCTTCCCCTGGCCCTTCAGACATAGGTTGTTCCATTATTCTTTTAGGTAAAGTATCATCCTTACTGGTAAATCCAGCCTTAACGTTGAAAAGGCGCTCCAAATTCCAGATTCTCTCCCCGATAATATATGTGTCATCCAGCGTATAGTCAACGCCCGTAGCCGCTGCCAAGAGAGGTGGTACCGTATCATCTATTTTTGCCAAACTAAGTAATGAACAAATACCGGTTGTATCACGGGCCGCCGCATGGTGTTGGGCATCAACGCAAAGGCCTGCTTTACCATCAGTGGAGAAGGGGTCAACCTTAAATGGAATCCCCCAAACTTCATTGTTAAAAACTCCACCCTTGGTGTGGCAAGCCCCATTATTAGCCGTAGCAAACTCAAGCCCTCCGCCCTGAAGCACTTGCGTATGCCATGCTGGTAGTTCCTGTTTTTTTACCCCCATAAACATTTCCGGATGCCCGTATTGCTCAGCTAGCCGGTAACCTCCTTCCGCCAGTATGTTTCCAAAACCCTGACGTCTACCCATTTTTTCCACCATCTCCACCAGCGCCTGAGCATTACCAAAATTCAATCGACAACCAACCTCCTCTTCAGTCAAATATCCATTCTCAAACATGTCCATCGCACAGGCAATAGTTCCCCCCACCGAAATACAATCCATCCCTAACTCGTTACAGAGGTAATTAGCCTTGAGAATGGCAGCAAGATTATCCACACCACAATTAGCTCCGAGCATTGTACAGCTCTGGAACTCCGGGCCTCCACCTATCCCCCTAAACTCGGGTTCAGTAACTTCGGTCGACCTGACACACGCAACGGGACAGGCAAAACAAGCCAAATTCCTTCGGTGATATTTAGCCCGCAATACGCGAGCATTAGTGTTAGCTATTCCTTCAAAGGCACAGTCATGAAAATTACGTACCGCCAGCTTACCACGCAAATTCGCCTGGTACTGCACATTAAGCTTCCCATACGTGCGCAGATGATCAGATAGGATGACGCTATCCTTAATGCGCTGCAGAAGAGCCAGTGTTGCCTGATGAAAAGCTTCCCCATCAGCTACAGTTATTTCTTTGGTCCCATTTACCGCTATTGCTTTGAGGTTTTTAGAACCCATTACTGACCCTATCCCGGAACGGGCAGCAGCATGATGTTTATCCGCCATCACCGACGAAACTTTAACCAGATTCTCGCCGGCAGGTCCAATACAGGCAATATGGAGATTAAGAGCATCCCAAGTATCCTTCACTTCAGCCCGAATCAATTCATCAGTTTCATGAGTGTCTTTACCCCATAAATCTTTTGCTGATCTAAACTCAATATCATCATCATTAATTGATATATAGACCGGACTTTGGGCTTTACCCTCAACTATGAGCATATCGTAACCAGCAAATTTCAAGGCAGGACCAAACTCACCACCAAACCTGCCCATAGCAATCGCCCCAGTCAGCGGGCCTTTGGTGACCACGTAGCAGCCCTCACAAGCAGGTGCTCCAGTACCAGTCAAAGGTGAGGTAGTAAAAATCATTTTGTTATCAGCACTCAACGGCTCAACTATGGGGTCTATCTCTTCAAACAGCGTCTTTACCCCTAAACCCCGCCCACCAATAAATTTTTTGGCGTGAGTAAGGTCTAAATCTTCAACTGTGTAGGTACCTTTAGCTAAATTAAGTCGGAGTACTTTACCCGTCCAACCGTTCATTACAATCTCCTCTCGATGGGTTAACTTAGAGTTGGTATCCGTCCCGATTATAGGTCTCTTGTAGGCTGGTTGTCAAGCTCGTAACCAACTCTTGGCACATATGCTCAGCTTGAGTGGCATCATTACCCCGCCAAGACAACGACCTATTCTACACTTTTGTCAAACACCACGGAAGCTGATACAATACTAGATGTAATTTCGGGTATTTAGAATTCGATTAGTAAATATGGATGTGCCTGTAGAGTTCCTAGAATCTATTCCATACTATTCTGGGTTAAGCCTTGCCGAGCTTAACGCAATCCGTAAGTTTTTCTTCAGCAAAACAATTGATAGAGGGGAAATATTACTGCGTGAGGGCGAGTCGGCAGAAGTGCTATATTTTGTTGTCGTTGGCGCGGTAAAAGTATTCAAGACATCGGCTGAGGGAAAGGAACAGATTCTGAATATCGTGCGCCCAGAAGAGTTCTTTAATGATGTCTCTATCTTTGGTGATGGTCAAAATCTGGCCAATGCCCAAGCTATGACACCAGTCGTTCTTTTCGGGATAAACAAAGATGATCTAAAGGTTATCCTTCGGGATTACCCGGCTGTAGCCATGAATGTCATTAAAGTTCTGGCTGGACGAGTGCGCCAGCTGGTGTCACTCGTTGAGGATCTGTCCTTCCGGCACGTTGTTAACCGGGTAGCTAAGATACTCCTTAAGTACATTGGAGATAGCGAAAATACCGTACCACGGCTCACCCAGCAAGAGATCGCTGCCATGGCTGGCACTGCACGGGAGGTAGTTAGCAGGTCGCTCAAAGTTTTAGAAGAGGAGGGTGTAATCAGAATGGATCGCCATCGCATTATGATTATTGACAGGGAATCCCTCCAAAAAATAATGGAAGCATATTCCTGAGACAAAAGTCACAGACAATTGGTTAGCGTTGGCCTTAGGCTAACATAGGTCGGTAGTAATGGTTAAAATGCCCGTAATAAACATAGAAAGGTGCAATGGCTGCGGATTATGTATTGGCGTATGCCAGTTCGGTGCTGTGGTTCTGATTAACAACACTATAACCTTTACCGAAACGGAAGATTGTGATTGGTGCACTCAATGCGAGGCGGTTTGCCCCACCGGTGCTATAAGCTGTCCTTTTGAAATAATTATTAGGGATATCTAGAAATCTATTCGCATTATCACTGTCCTGCCCTATTTCTTAGCACGTTTGTCGCATATTCCCGTATAATACAACGCCAAACAACGCCAAATGAGACAACAATCGCATACAATAACCACTTCCTGACCCATCCTATAAAAAAGGGTGAATTGCATGCAGCTCCAGGCCTGTTAATTCTACCAGGCAAAAGTTATGTGTCACTATGATAATCAGCGGGTGTATAGCGTTGACAAATTTAGGAGGGCGACCTATACTGGATGGGGGTACAATACAAGAGCACTTTAGTACATTTATTATGCTTATAAAAGACAAAGGGAAGATAAATGCTTCTCTTATGGATTTTATATCTTTCCCGGAAACTTTTTAGCACATCGATGTGTCGCATAATTCACCAAACGTGATATTCTTAAATAAACAGTAGGACTAGAACCTTTATGCATGAAAAGTATTATGTATGACCTAGTGGAAAGGGAAGTTTAATAATCAATGGAAACCGTAAGCCCATTAAAAGAAGTAGAAGATGTCTTGAAAGATGGAGGTGGGGAAACCTTCAAATTATGCTATCAATGCGGATTGTGTAACACTGTTTGCCCGGTGAATAAAGTCGGGACGTTCATGGTCCGTAATGTAGTACGAGAATCACAATTTGGCTTAGTTGATTTTGA
>CAYFEZ010000098.1:0-5204 GCA_964342215.1 uncultured Dehalococcoidales bacterium
CGTCCCGGAGGTTATTAATCACAACATAGAAACTGTTCCCCGTCTGTATTCCGAGGTGCGCCCACAAGCCGACTATCATCGCTCCCTCAATTTATTACGAACCGTAAAATTACTAAATCATAGCATTATTACCAAATCGGGTTTGATGCTGGGACTCGGCGAAAAGGACTACGAGGTAGTGACAGTAATGAAAGAGCTACGGGCGGCAGAGTGTGACTGTGTGACTTTAGGGCAATACTTACCTCCTTCTCCCAAGCATTACCATCTAGCGAGATACCTCACACCACCAGAGTTTGAGGAATATCACAACATGGCGAGGGAGATGGGTTTTAGTTCGGTACGTTCAGGCCCTTTCACGCGTAGTTCTTCCGACGCACTAGAGATATGCCGAGAGGTACATTAGAGACAGGATTACGAGAGAGGGGAACTGGCTATAACCAGTTCCCCTCTCTCTATTTTATTAAGATCCGTCCATTTAACGGAGACGAGACTAGATTATTTTCCTAAAGTTGCCAAAAACTGATTAGCCGCTCAAAATCAATAAGTCCACTTTCAGCCACGTTCTCAACTTCAATCCCCGCTTCAACAGTTGCTGCCACCGGATTCAACCCACCGAGTAGCACCATACCAACTCGATTCAGCCCCACTGGAATTTGACAAATCGGCTCGCTAGTCTCTCCCAAAGCATAAACACCCCTGATACCAATCTCCTCGAGCATCGCCATCTTCTCCTCAACGATTACTCTCGATGGGGCTGGTACTATACGAAAAACCGCCAGTATTTTACCATTGCCAGTTTTGACCGCTTCAGTGACGCTGGTCATCTTGGCACGAATATATTGCACAGATGGATCAAGAGATGTACCGGCATAGTTAATTATAGCAACAAAGCGCCTTGGCCTTGAAGCTCTAATTTCGAGCACACCGCCAAATCTATACTCGGTAGGAACACCCGCTTTTAGAAGTACACCGCTTATAGCCACGCTACACATAGTAGCCAAACCCACTTTTCCCTTTGGAATAACTACAGAACCAAGTTTTTCCCCCTCAGTGGCGGTAGCCACCAGTTCGCTGACGCAAATACCCGCTTTGAATGCTTCTTTCATCGCTAATAATGCTTTTTTAAACTTATCTTGGTCAATAATGGAGGTATTTATGGGTACTTTACCCGTTCGTTTTTGGGGATCAAAGGTAGTTTGAAAGGCTAACAGCTCGAGTTTCTCACGCACGAAACCAAGTTGCTCCGGTGCTAGCGCTTCCTTAACCTCCTCGAGCCCTTCCGGAGTGACCATTCTACCATCGTGGCCTACCGGCTGAGTATACCCGCGCTCGTCAGTTATCCTCAGGTGATATCTAACTGCCCTCTCACTCAAAAAAACACCGTGGAGCTCAAGTTCTCGAGCGATGGTAATTGACCCCAGCGGCTCAGAGGACTCACTCAAAACCTTCAGAATGGCTATTACTTTTTTTTCCGTATCCGAGCTAGTGCTTTGTACCATTCGAACCTCTTTTAGGATAATCTAAAGCTATTGCACCACTCCACCGCAGAAGATGAATAGCCCCTTAAACTCGGTTACCCCTTCCAATCGATTTGTCATCCCTTAAACCTACTGGTAATCGGTAGCCTCCTGTCACGACCAAAAGCCCGGGGAGTTATCTTTACCCCCGGCGGCGCCTGGCGACGCTTATACTCACTTGTGTCTACCAATTGGGCAGCCTGCTTAACTATTTCCTCGCCAATTCCCGCAGCAATAATCTGCTCGACACTTTTATCCTCCTCAACATAGGCGGTTAGAACCGGATCGAGCAGTTCGTACAGAGGCAGGGTGTCACTATCCTTCTGTCCTGGCTTTAGCTCAGCCGATGGTGTTTTGTCTATTATAGTAGATGGTATCAGTTCATGACCAGCCAGTGTATTCCGGTACCTGGCTAGCTCATATACCGTAGTCTTGGGCACATCCTTGATTACAGCAAAGCCACCAGCCATATCCCCGTATAATGTCGTGTAGCCAGTGGCCATTTCACTCTTGTTACCCGTAGCGAGAACTAGCCAACCGAACTTGTTTGACAGGGCCATCAGAATATTACCTCTGATACGGGCTTGGATGTTCTCCTCAGCCACATTAGGTTCAGTCTTCTCAAAAGCTGTAGCTAGCATCTCCAAGTAAGCCCGAAAGACCTTCTCGATGGGGATAGTTATCAACCGAATATTCAGATTCCTAGCCAGAAGCTCAGCATCTGACGTGCTATTCTGAGAAGTATATCTTGATGGCATGGCCACCCCTGTCACATTGGAACTCCCCAAGGCATCAACGGCAATAGCAGCAACTAAGCTGGAATCGACCCCTCCCGAAAGCCCGAACACTACCTTATTAAAGTCATTCTTAGAGATATAATCCCGTGTACCCAGCACCAGAGCCTCATACACTTCGGCGGGAAGACCAAGACCCTCAACCTGCCTTGGCGGTAACAGCGGTTTCTGAGAAGGAGGAAGCGCTTCCGATACCACTATTTTGGTTCCACACCACCCTTGTTCTTCCATAAACAGAACATCCGTCCTCCACTTGGGGTCATGAAGACGCGCCCGAGAGACAGACTTGACATCAACATCAGCCACTATCAAGTCTTCCTCAAACTGTTTGCCCCGGGCGATTAACTGTCCTTTCTCATCCAACACCATACTGTTGCCATCAAAGACCAATTCATCCTGCCCCCCCACCAGATTGTTATAAGCGACGATAGCTACGTTATCCGCAGCACGTGCGGCCAGCATTCGTTCCCTGAAAGCTCCTCTGCCAAAATAATATGGTGAAGCGCTTATGTTAACTATAATCTCAGCTCCATTATAAACTTGAGCAGTGTCTGGCCCCGCCTCGTACCAGATGTCATCGCAGATATTAATACCCACACCAACTCCGGCGATCATATAAACCGGACACTCACGACCAGCCCGGAAGTAACGGTTCTCATCAAAAACGCCGTAATTGGGTAGGTATATTTTGTGATAGATGCCGACCAGCTTACCATCACAGGCCACTGCAGCCGCGTTATAGATAGCTTCTCTAGCATCAACAAAACCAACTACAATGATAATCCCTGAGGAGCTATCAACCACCCTTTCCAAAGACCGCAGGTTCTCTTCAACAAACTGCGGCTTAAACAGTAGGTCTTCCGGTGGATACCCACAAATAGCCAGCTCCGGGAAAGTGATAATGTCAACACCCAAAGACTTAGCTTCGGTGATGGCTCCCAGAATCTTCTCTATGTTGCCGGCAAAATCACCCACCGTAGTGTTGATCTGCGCCATACCAATACGCAGCCGGTGCATGCCACTCTCTCTAGAAACCACGGCTACCCTCTATTTATAAAATTGGCAAGTATTTCTTAAGCTCGTAGTCGGTCACCTGCATTCGATACTCATCACACTCAACCTTTTTGTTGATTATGAAATTCTTAAATACATGATCGCCAAGAGCTTTGTGTACAAGCTCGCTATTTTCGGTTAATTTCACGGCTTCATCAAGACTACTAGGTAAGGTTCCAATGCCTCTTTTTTCTCTTTCCTGTGCACTCATCTTATAAACATTTTCTTCTACGGGTTTAGGCAACGGATACTTCTTTTCAATCCCTTCCAGACCAGCCGCCAGCATGACACTGAATGCCAAGTAAGGATTGCAGGACGGATCAGGAGACCGGAATTCAATCCTGGTGGCTTTTTCCCTTCCGGGTTTATATTCAGGAACCCTGATCATATCCGACCGGTTTTTCCGAGCCCAGGAAAGGTACACCGGAGCCTCGTAACCTGGAACCAGCCGTTTATAGGAATTGATCCACTGGTTACAAACGGAAGTAATTTCCGGACCATGTCTTAGTATTCCGGCAATATAATACCTGGCCGTGTCAGAAAGGTGGTACTCACCATTTTTATCGAAAAAAGCATTCTGGTTTCCTTTGAAAAGCGACTGATGAACATGCATGCCGCTACCGTTGACACCAAAGACTGGTTTCGGCATAAAGGTGGCGTAAACTCCGTAATTCAAAGCTATTTGTTTTACCACTAACCTGTAGGTCATCACGTTATCGGACATGCTTAAGGCATCCGTATAGCGCATGTCAATTTCATGCTGACTGGCGGCTACTTCGTGATGCGAGTATTCAATCCCGATACCCATGTCTTCTAGAGCTAGCACAGTATCTCTCCTGTAATCCGTGGCGGCATCTAAGGGGGTCAGATCGAAGTACCCTCCCTCATCCAAAGTATCCGTTCCATGGGAATCTTTAAAATAGAAATACTCTAACTCAGGACCGATGTAATAAGTGTAACCCAGATCAGCAGCCTTTTTCAGGTTTCTTTTGAGTACATAGCGGGGGTCGCCTTCAAATGGTTCACCTGTTGGCATTTGTACGTCACAAAACATTCTGCCGACGGCTTGATGCTCCTTGGGCCGCCATGGGAGTAAACGGAAAGTATCCGGATCAGGCATGGCAATCATGTCACTTTCATCAATTCGGGCAAATCCTTCGATTGATGATCCGTCAAAACCCATTCCTTCATTTAGGGCTGTCTCCAATTCTTCAACCGTGATGGCAAAGCTCTTAAGGACGCCTAAGATGTCTGTAAACCATAACCGGATGAATTTTACATTATGCTCCTTAGCCATCCTGAGAACGCATTCCTTACCTTCCTCTCTACTTCTACCTTCCATGTTTAAAACCTCCTTTTTATACAGCATTCTTGCTTTCCTCACTAGTTCCGATACCTACTGCCCTCTCGACAAATGTGAGAAAATCTTATGACAACACTTAAATATTTAGTCAATGTTTCATACCAGTCGACTCTATATTATAAGAATAAAGGAATAAACTACAAATCTGAGCCTTCTGTAGCAAAGCCACCTTGCCATCTACCGATAGCCTCGATTGCTCCATCAGAATTGAAGAAACTTTGAAATATCTTAAAATAGTAAAGCTCCTCTTTGGATGAAATCTGGACGTTTTGTATCTCTTTTTTCTCCTGCTCAAATTCAGCGTCCGATATCTTATCCTCTAGGAGCTCAGTCATCAATTGTTCGGAGCCACAGCCAGCCGCAAATTCCATTTTAGGTCTCCAGATAATCCTGCCGGGGAGATAATTGGTAAAGGCTTGCCTTAAGAGCCACTTCTCAATTCTTCGGCGCCGCTTTCCGGCTAGCTTCAACCCTGGG
>CAYFEZ010000099.1:0-5150 GCA_964342215.1 uncultured Dehalococcoidales bacterium
ATGGCTAGGTTCTAAACTTCGCCGGCTACGATGCAGCATGTCTAGAAAAGCCTCAATCCGTGTTTTTGTATGGTGAGTCAAATAATAGTCATTATTACCTTCCAAAGTTAAGATGGGGACGTCGATTGTATTCCGAAAGATAATATCGCCAATTCCTCTATGGCAGAAAGCTTGTACATAGTGGATGACCCCATCAACCCGTCTACGGCGTAATTCGGTAGTGATGTCCTCAAGCCGGTAATCAATAGAGTAAGGGTAAGTGTAGTTAGAATATTGTTCCGCCAGGGAATTACCTGGTGTGGGCATAGAAAACTGACGTTGTACTTCATTAAATACTACCCTGACTCCGTTATCTTCCAGGTACTTATAGAGATCTTGACCATAGACGGAAGGAACACCAATATAGGCAAGTCTGAGCTCGCTACGTGGAAAGGGGTTACGTTGGGAGCAATCTGCTAACAGGTTTTGTAGGTGGTGGTGGTATTTATTATGGTCCTGATTGAAATCAGATGTAGACACCAACCAGAGGTGGTTTTCCCCGCCACTGACTAATCCATCTCTCCAAGTAAACTGGTCAAGTTTGAGTGCCATACAACGACAGGATTGCAGTTCCCCTCTGACCTTCTCCGCCGCTTTAGGTGTCGTCCCCAGACGATCAGTCAGTGTCTGTAGAGCACTCTGCATTAGCACTGTATCTGGTCGATCCGGGTAAGCGAAGGGTATAACCTTAAACCCTCTAAACTTGAGGACCTCCATGAGCATAATGGTATTAGAGCAATCACCGGTAGTAACACCAAGAACGCTGTTGATTCCATTATCAAGGCATACTCCAAATATCCCCTTAATCCAGCTACAACAATTCAAAGGGAAGCCCGCCCTCTCCGCAATATTAACCAGACGCTCTGGATTGGGACTACTAATGAACACATTGTTCAGGTCAACCGGCTGATAACCAGCAGCTAGCAATATCTCTATTGGAACGGTAGTGGTTATTCCTATTTTATTCATCTCGGTATAGTTAGGTTTTGTCCGCTAGCCTTTTCCCACCTCACTCCCCCATATCAGACAGGCTGATAGTATATCGTGTTATGCCGGCTATCATTGTTTATTTTCCCCTCAACTCTCATTGATTCCAGATGAGCAAGTGTTTCCATTATCGCCATGATTTTATCCCACCGACTTAATCTTTGCCAGTTAGTCCCGACCACTTCCGCGGACCAAGTTACCCGGGGAGCAATCTGATATGCAGTCATTGAATTTGTTCCCAAAATATCCAGTATTTCTGCTTTTCTTTGCCAGTGGTGTTGGATAAGTTCAGTAATCCTTCTTTGCAGCCCTGTAAAGACATGTTGGTGTGCCGGTAATATAAGATCAGCCTCCAGTTGCTTTAACGTGGTTAGCGAGCGGATGTAATCGTCCAGTGGATGATCTCCGCTTTCCTGAGGGTCCAGACTAATATTAGGCGTAATAATCGGCAGAATGCAATCTCCGGTAAACAAAATTTTTTTTCCTGCTTCGTATAAGCATATATGTCCCGGAGCATGTCCCGGTGTCCATAGAATCTGGAAGTTAAAAGAACCGACGGAAATGGTTTCACCACCTCGAAACGTGAAGTCAGGTAGGATAGGCATAATATAAGCTTGCATCTCCAGTATCGCTGCCTGGTGGTCCAGCATTTCATTGTAGGGCATCCCATTTATATGCAACCAGTGCTCCAACTGGAGCAAGTACTTATCGGTATCGATATATTGATGTATCAGGTCTTGTTCCAAATAGTGCATGGCAATTGTAGCATCCGAACACTGTTTCAGTCTGCCCGCCAGTCCATAATGGTCCGGATGAATATGGGTGATAATTACCCGAGAAATGTCTTTAAATCCAATACCAATCTCATCCAACTGTTTCTCCAACGAATCCAGCGCATTGTTGCAATTCCAACCGGTATCAATGAGCAGATTTTCCTTATTTCCTTGAACCAAGTAGGTGTTGATATAGCCCAAGGGGTTATCAGGGATAGGTAATGGTAGTTGGTAAATACCTGGAAGAACTTCAGTCATATCTCCCCTTTATCTATTTAAACTACAGAACGTTCCAGTTCCAGCAAATCGGCCATTATGCTTGAGTTCTGCTTCTATTTTTAGGAGTCGGTTATATTTAGCGGTGCGTTCCGAACGACAGGGAGCACCGGCTTTGATCTGTCCGGTATTCAGGCCTACCGCCAGGTCCGCTATGGAAGTATCTTCTGTCTCACCTGAACGGTGGCTTACAACCGCTGTCCAGCCTGCCCGTTGAGCTGTCCGCATAGTCTCAATAGTCTCAGTAAGTGTACCAATTTGATTAGGTTTGATAAGAATAGAGTTGGATGCCTTTACGCTAATCCCTCGAATGAGACGGCTTATATTAGTAGCATAGAGGTCATCACCAACAAGTTGGACCTTGTTACCCAATTTCTTGGTTAAGAGCCTCCAACCATCCCAGTCATCCTCTGCCATTCCATCCTCAATACTGATGATAGGGTAGTTTGATACCAACTTGACATAATGGTCAACTATTTCCTTCGTACTGAGAGAGATACCCTCTCTAGCTAAAATGTACTGGCCATCTTTATAAAATTCGCTGGCTGCCGGATCCAGAGCAATGAAACAATCCTTGCCTGGCTTATAGTTCGCCTTTTCAATTGCGAGTAGGATTGCCTCTATTGCCAGTTGATTAGAGGGGAATGGAGGGCAAAATCCTCCTTCGTCGCCAACATTAGTGTTCATCCCTTTATCTGTAAGCACTCCATTGAGGCAATGGTAAACTTCGGTACCCATCTGAATAGCGTGGCTAAAACTACTGGCTCCAGCCGGTACCACCATAAATTCCTGGAAATCGGTGGAATTGGAGGCGTGCCTCCCGCCATTTAGAATATTCATCATTGGCACCGGTAGGATATAGGTATCTACCTGCCCTAAATGGCGATACATCGGCATATCCAAGGAATTAGCGGCAGCATGGGCTACCGCCAGTGATGTTCCCAGAATTGCGTTAGCTCCTAGGTTTGATTTGTTAGCGGTACCATCAAGTTCGGCTAACTTATGGTCAATGGCAGCCTGTTTTGTGGCAGAAAAACCACAAATAGCCGGTGCGATATGCTTATTAACATTGGCTATTGCCTGGAGGACCCCCAGCCCATTGAATCTGGCAGCATCATTATCGCGTAGCTCAACGGCCTCATACTTGCCAGTGCTAACTCCAGAAGGCACAGCGGCGTAGCCAAGCGTATTATCTGACAGCTCCGCTTTAATCTCCAGCGTTGGGTAACCTCTGGAGTCTAATATCTCTCTTGCTTCTATACTCTTTATAGTTGACATTGTTTTCGCCGGACTTTAGTTAGGTAATTAAGCTAAGGGCTTTTTCCACTGCGTCAACTGGGGTTCCAGCCGGGATAATTGAGTCATCCCACTGTCCATTTCTAGATAATGACCATGTATTCAAGCCAATAACCGAAATGCCGCTTTGTAACGCATGTCCTATTTCAGATAGGGTGCCATAACCACCGTCAATAGCAATTACTACCTGAGCGGATTTTACTACCGCTACGTTTCGAGCAAGGCCCATATTTGTAACTATTGGAATTCGGACGTATGGATTCGCTTCTTGGCGGCTATCCCCGGGCAGAATACCGATAGTTACCCCACCCTCAGAATAGGCCCCCCGGCAAGCTGCCTCCATAATCCCCCCCAAACCACCACATACTAGGATAACCCCCCGCCTAGCTATTTCACGACCCACTGCTTCAGCCAAGCTGGCTTGTGGTGCTGAAGGGCTAGCACCGCCAATAACGGCAATAAACCTATTACTGATCATTATTAAAATCAATACCAGATATTGAAATTATAGCATCTGCGTGTTGTTTTGGGAAATAAATTCCAGATATTATGCTTTAAATCATGAAAAATGCCATCGTAACTGAATGAAACGCCTGAATATTGCCTAAATATGATAGGCGGCCCTTCCTTACCTTTACAGGTATTGTTTTTGGGCGTAAAATGGTTACTGTTTAGGCGAGTGAAACTCAGCGGATCCGTACCTGCTTCACAAACCTTCTTTGAAAATTTATCAAAGTACTATATCTATCCTGTCATAATAACGCGATGTACATTACTCCGGATTAGCAGCATATGCGGGAGTAGCTCAGTGGCAGAGCATCTGCTTCCCAAGCAGAGGGCCGTGGGTTCGAATCCCATCTCCCGCTCCATGTATTGTTGGTGGGTGATAACACTTTCACCAACTTGAAGGACATATCCTAGAGGTCTAGCCTTTAAATATACTGCCTACTTGGATTAAGGTCATACGCAAGCTATTTCCCAACTACTTAGAAGAGAACCAAAGGCGTCTCAGCCAAAAATAGGGAAGGAGTATGATAAAGGTGATAATCGCCCAGTTTAGTACGAGTCGAAATGCACGCACCACCTCTCTTGGTGTTAAAATCATGTCCATCCTGAACGTACCAAGTGCTTTAGCATCTATAACCAGTTTGTCGCCTTGGCGCCGGATTGAGTAAAACTCGGCGGCAATACTATCATCATCATTATATATTTTAAGCATAGTTTTGAGTGTCGTACCAGACAATTCTTTAGCCCTCCAGTATTATTTATGGCGTGTGCTTCACCTACTTTGCAATTACCTTCTTGAAGTCAATACCTAAATCTTCCATTACCACCTGCACGGCGGCTCTACCACCACAATTAACCCCACCACCGGGGTGAGTGCTAGCCCCGCACATAAACAGTTTTTCCACTGGGGTACGATATTGTCCCCAACCGGGAAGTGGCCTATTGGAAAACATCTGTGTCACGAACATCCCCATATGCAGGAAATCTCCATTTATATAAGCAGGGTTATTCCTTTCCAGATCAAGAGGACTAGCTATCCATCTACCTAGGATATTCTCGGCGTTTAAATTAGTTGTATGCTCCTGCAATGTCCCTAAAATGTTATCGGCTACTTCCTGCTTTATTTTATCCCACCCACCTGGACCACCTTCCTTTAGATTATAGGTTTCATAATGAAAGAGGTAAAGGGTGTGTTTCCCTTCCGGGGCTCGGGTAGGATCGATAAGTGAAGCTACAGCTACGGTCGGCATTTTGGCGTTAGGAATCCCGTGT